>JABXHP010000348.1 GCA_013373575.1 Oceanospirillaceae bacterium
GCACCGCTCTCTTGGAGTTTTAAATTAGGGTGCGCGAGAACGTTTCCGTACTGGTCGAAAATAGCAGAGTGCCCACGATCACCGAATTGGATGCTTGCTTGTATTGATCTCACATAGTCTAACGGTAAGAGCGTGAAAAATTCTCTGTCGTCTTGCTTCATCGTAATTGAGAAGACCTGCTGCCCTGCAACGTTTAACAGACCAGAGACTTTCGTATTTTCGGAGCCTTTGCGCTCTGCCACCGTATCAAGAAAGCTTGTTAACTCGGTAAGCTCTTCAGGTGTCTGAGGTAAGCTGGGGTTATTTGAGAAGGCAAATGTATAGAGGTCACCTTGCTTGACACCAACACTAACAATACCCATCTCCTGTGCCATCTTTTGCCAGTTATCGGCGCCTTGGAGGTTATTCCAAAGAAAATGGCTGACCGACGTGAGATCGTCCAAGTATCGGTCAAGCGCAAATGTTAAGTTTTTAGCAACCAGTAGGTGTTTTTGCTCTACGCGCTCGAGTTCGTTGTCGACTGCGGTTGTGTAATTCTGATATTGGACCAGGGCAGTAGAGGATACCGCAACGAACGTAATGACCAGTAGAACCAGCACATTAAGAGAGAGGCTTCGGATTTTCTGCATAATTACTCTACTCCTTCGTTGTACTGATAAAACGCGGCTTTGATTTTGCTACCTTAACGACATTTGTTCATTATAAGCATCTTATAACTAAAGTGCATGAACCTGAGAACAATCTTATTTCAAAACTTGTGGCGTATTAGTAACGTTATGCAAGGGAAGGTACGATCAAGCCCGCTTTCCTCCCGTTTCTCGGTGTAAAGTCGCTTAAACAGACAACAATCAGGTCGAACTGCACTATATTCTCCGTCTAAATACCAAATTTTGGCAATTTAGACGGATCAATCCTGTTCTTACGTCCGCGCGAGCTGACTCACGCGGACAATTTTGGCCAACGCAAACAACATCGCCAGTTTGGAGTCGTTCTTCAACAGACCACGATAATGGGTTTTCACGAATCCGAACTGGCACTTTATGATTCGAAACGGATGCTCCACCTTTGCCCGCACACTCGCTTTCAAATATTCAGTCCGGATCGGTACTTTGTTCTTCCGGGGATGCTTCTTAAGAGCTCTGATCTTTCCGGGGCGCTCGGAGATGTGCCAATCAGCTGTAACTGATTTCAGTTCCGCTCGCTTCTCGGCACCCCGATAACCTGCATCGGCGAAAATAAATTGCTCATCGCCATGTAGAAGCTGTCCAGCTTGATTGAGATCATGTTCATGTTCATGCGCAGGTGTAGTGGTGAAGCTGTGAGTGATACCGGTACGGGCGTCGACACCAATATGAGCTTTCAGCCCGAAGTGCCACTGATTGCCTTTCTTAGTCTGGTACATCTCAGGGTCGCGTTCGCCTGATTTGTTCATGGTTGAGGTGGGCGCCTCGATGATGGTGGCATCCATGAGTGTACCTTCTTTTAATAGCACTCCTGCCTCAGTCAACCACTGATTGACCTCTTTAAAGATCTTACGCGCCAACTTCTTGCGTTCCAGAAGATGACGGAAGTTCATAACCGTGGTGTGATCAGGGATCGGCTTATCCAATGACAGTCCTGCAAAGAGACGCATCGAAGCGATCTCGTAGAGTGCATCTTCCATCGCGGGATCGCTGAGACTATACCACTGCTGCATGCAGTGAATGCGAAGCATGGTCGATAGCGGATACGGTCTGCGACCCTTACCCGCTTTCGGATAGTGAGGTTCGATGATGGACTCAAGGCGGTTCCACGGAATCAACTTGTCCATGCGACCGAGAAAATCTCTTTGCGCGTGCGCCGCCGTTTCTGATTGAACTCGCTATCAGCGAAGGACAGTTGATGGTCCATCAGTAATCTCGATTAGATGAAGATGATCTCCATTGTCTCAGGTCTAGGGACTTAATCGCAATTTACACAGCCGAACAGGCAGATGCCGTCAAGCCGCTGAGCAAAGATAGATCGCTTTACCTTTCAGGTTTCGCAAATTAGATCCGGAAAATGCCTCAGTGGCATGTGATTTGCTTATAACGGATGTGCCGGAATCTGACGGGTATACCTTGTAAGGTCAGGGTGTATTTTCGGTTATTAGCTTTTTGCGTCGCATTTTGCATCGCTTTTTGACTCTTGTTTTGTCTTTGGGTAGTGCTTGGGTTAGCAGTCATTTCCATAGCTGGCTGAATAGCCGGCTCGAAAATAAGTTCGATAGCAAGATAAATATTGAGTTGAGGTTTTATGGTAGACGATCAATACAGAGATATGACGATGGATCAGCGGCTGTTTAAGGCCACTGGGCTGGCGATACTTTTGCCTTCGACAGTACTTGTGATGCTAATTGGATTTGTCACCTGGTTAGGTTTTTTATCGGCTCCAGCTCCCGCGGGAGTCATAATATCGTTTGGCGCTGCGGCTGGCGTGTTGTCAGCTCTGTTTGTGCGGTATTTTCACAACCGTTCCGTCAATCTCATGATTGTAGCCGCTTCAGGCTCGATAGCGTTGTTAGCGACCTATCTGGGCGGTGTATACGCTGCTGTCGTTCTATCAATGGTAGTGGTACTGGTCATCTCGGCTGTACCCAACGCTTATCGTGTACTGGCCGGGTACAGTATGTCTGCACTGATGGGTTTCGCGCTGTTGCTGAATGAATCGTTCAATCCTTCGCCAGAATCTTTGCGTATGTTGACGACCTTGGCCGTTATCCCATATCCGCTTGCACTCCTTTTCAATACCTCTGTGCCTGCTGATAGCGCCCGCTTAAAAGCCCTTCAAGCCTTAATGCTATTGGGGCTGTCTGGTCGTCTATGGTTAGTATTCAATGAGGGGCTCGAGGTCAACAATTACGGCCTCGGTGCTTTGGGCGCAGCGGCTGTTTTTGCCATTACTTGGAAGCTGCGCCGTATACCCCTACCTTTAGGAATAGGTTTTTTAATTCTCGCAAGCGTCTCCGCTTTGAGTAATGGTTTTAGTCAGGGTTCTTCATATGCCCCATTCCTGCTCTCGTTTTTGGTTATTCCGTTTTTACTATTCGGGTCAGTGCTAAGCATAGGCGGTGCGTTTTTAATTCTTATCGCGGCGTTAATTGGGTTTAGTCAGCACGCGGGAGAACTGAACTTTTCTATACTCGTTCGTGTCTTTTTTTCATCGGTGATTTTAGTTATTTGCCTCTTTTACGTGACGGCGATTCGCGCTGAAGCTGAAGCGAAAACGACGTCACTGGCCGACTTTTTGAAACAATCCCGCTGGGTTACAAATGCCGCTCTGGGCGTTGTGCTCGTGACTACGTCGCTGTTGGTTTATCTGGTTGTTAACACTTATGACGCCATCAAAGTGCAACATGAATCGCAAACAAACTTGCTCACCCTCGAGAAATTCCTCATCGATAGAGAAACCGGCCAGCGGGGGTATCTGCTAACGGGTGATGAGGCGTTCCTCCAACCCTACCGAGAGGCTGAAGCGCCGATGCGGGCGCTATTCACTGACCTAGCACGGGTGAGCGATTCTGTCTTTGTAGACAAGCTGAATACCCTAATTGAAACCCGAGGTGAGTATTACCGGCGCACCTTTGATCTATTAGCATCTGGCGACAGAGAGGCCATGGGGGAGTTGATATCCAACGGACAAGGGAAGGCTTACACCGATTCGATGAGGGCACTGATTGAGTCTGAAAGTTCTCAACTAGCCTCTGAGGAGAGTCGACTGGAGCAAAGGTTGCTGCTCACAGTGCTCAACTTGGTGCTGGCTATTTTCCTACTGTTGCTCTTTGCACTGCTGTTTGGGCGCAGTGCGACTCGCCAGTATAAGCAGTTGGTGTTTGAACCATTAGAGCGCTTAACTGGCGCGTTGATGCACGCTAGAACTAACCATCCACTGCAGGTTGAGCTATCCGCAGGTGCGGCCACAGAGGTGGAGTATGTGGTGCGTTCTGCCACAGAGATGGCCCAGCGAAACAGCGATAATGCAAATGCTTTAAATTTACAAAAGCGGATACTTTCTTTTGCTACACGCAATGCGGGGCTCTATGCCCGTGTTGTAAATATGAAAACCCAAGAGTCGGAGCTGTCGTCGGGCATTCTTGCTCTGGTCGGATACGAGGACGCCGAGACGTTTGAAAACGATCTGCTGTCTACGGAGATTTTTCATCCGGACGATCGTCAAGCCGTAATCGATTATCGTTTGAGTTATGAAGCACAAGCGGTTGCCTACTTAAATGCTGATGCTGATGCTGATGCTGATGCTGATGCTGATGCTGGGATCATTGTGCGCGTGATCGCCAAATCAGGCAAGGTGATTTGGATTCGGCATAAGGCGCGTATGATGCACATTGGCGATCAAACCTATCGTGTGGGTACCTGGCAAGATATAAGCTCGCTGGTTGACGCACAGCAGGCGCTCACCCAAAAAGCGGATCAGCTAGAAACCGCGAGCGAAGCGGCGGGCATGGGCATCTTTGTATTAAATCATTCAACGGGCAAGGTGTTGGTAAACCAACGTTTATGCCAAATCTACGGGCTCCCAGAAAGTGAGTCGGTGGATGTTGTGCAGCTTCTTAAACCTTTACACCCAGATGATTTTCAGAGAGTGTCTGATTACTCAGAGGAGAGAGGTAAAACACTACAAGCCGACATGATTGAATACCGCTTGATCGTTGACGGTGAAACCAGATGGTGTCGTGCGGCTACTCGTATGGCCAAGAACCCAGCAGGTGAGGTGGTCGCCTATGCGGCTGTTCTGGATATCACTGACGACAAGCAGCGAGAGCAGTCTCTGGAATCCGCGGTTAAAGAGTTGCAAGAGCGCCGTGAAAAGCAGTCGCAGATGTTCTCGATTATCAGTCATGAACTGCGCACTCCACTTGCGTCGACAAAGATGATTTATGATGACGTCCGTATCGAGTCGCTAAGTAATTACGGCGGGATGTTACGCAGCAATAACGACGCTGTATTCAGCATACTCGATGATCTGCGGATGGTCGTGGACCCTTCCAAAGCGCGTGAAAACATTGTGGTTAACGCAAGGCCCAGCGCGCTCGCCGAGCAGACGCTCAAATCGTTGGACGGGGTGCTCAAAGCTAATATGATGCAGGGTCACCTTGCGGTCGATGAGGTTTCAGCGTGCGAGATGCTGTTTAACTCAGGGGCGCTGCGGCAAATTATCACAAATCTAGTGAAGAACGCCGCACTGCATTCAGAGGGAGCAAATGTCTGGGTTTCGCTCAAAGGCGTTGAGGCTGATGAACAGCGAGCATCCATCACTTTGCGTATTGAAGATGACGGAAAAGGGATACCGGATCACCAGAAGTCCACACTATTCGAGGCGTTTAGTCGCGGTGATACTAAAGCCGATGGCACTGGCCTTGGGCTCTTTATCATTCGGGAACTGGTCGACCTGATTGGCGGCAATATCGAAGTCTTCGACAGTAAGCACGGCGGCGTCGGTTTCAGAATTAGCTTTACACTGGATCTCTACTCACCAGCCCAACACCAAAAAGCGGAGTGTGAATTTAGCACGTCGCAGCTTGAAGCGGCGTTAAAAGATAGCCGCGTACTCTTCGCTGAAGATCAGCTCACTATTCAGATGCTCTCTAAGGGGATGCTGCAAAAAGCCGGCGCATCCGTAGTTGCCTGCAATAACGGCGTGGAAGCAATGAAGAGTTTTGAGCTGGATGACTTCGATCTTGTTTTGACTGATGCGATGATGCCGGAGATGGACGGCTATCAGTTCTGTCGGGCTTTACGGCAGGCTGGATATGAAGGACCTATTGTTGCAGTCACGGCAGCAACCATAGGAGATGAGCGCGAGCGCCTGCTTGAGTGTGGCGCAGACTACGTTCTCCCTAAGCCGCTAGATATGAAAGAGTTGAAGGAGGTTCTGCTGACATGGAGAAGCGAGCGATGAGAAAGAAAACCGTACTGTTGGTTGATGACGATCTCATTACTCTTGAGAGTTTGAAGTTGGCATTGAGTCCCTACTACGAGGTGATTCGCGCGTTGCAGCCAAAAGATGGCTTAACCCTGGCACACAACTGCAATCCTGATCTGATTGTCCTCGATATATCGATGCCGAAAATGTCAGGCTTTGACTTTATTGAGAGTTTTCGTAGAGACGCGGAACCGGAATTTGTTAACACGCCGTTTATCCTGCTCTCATCGTTCAAAAGCGTGCAGTACATCGCGCGCGCCGAAGCGCTGGGTGTCGCTCATTTTATTGAAAAGCCTATCGATGAAGAGGGTCTGCTGCTCGCGCTGGAATATGAGCTTAATCCCGAGAATAGGTAAGATCCAGAGCGGTTATACGAATGGGGCATCGGGCAGGTCCCTGCTACTGGATTAGCCTTCGTTGGCTGGCCTCAACTCTATATCGGCCATTCAAGATGGGGTTTTTAACTTTGAGCCTGAGCTGGCTGGTATAGGTCGCGCAACAGATTCAATGGCATGAAATTTGCTTTTCACTAATTTCATAGGAGCTTAGGTGCGTTCATCAATCTAGCTGAATGGCCTGTAGAGGGTATGAGTTTTATGGAATTGTCTGAAGCAAAGTTTACTAACAGGCAGGTTAGTATCACGGCCCGCATCTTGCTGGCGATCATGACGCCTGCGCTGATGTTGAGTATCTATAGGGCGGTAGCACTGGACGGTGCGCTAGGAATCGTCGCAGTACAATTTGTGCTCTGGTGTATCCTCATGGTTACCTGTTTTGAACGAGTTCCGCTGGGGCTTCGATCACGAGTGACGCTCGTAGTGGGTGTGCTACTTGTTGCTGCCACCGGTGGGGTGATTCGTAATCAGTCATTCCAAGCAGGCGTACCGCTTGCGATACTCGCGGTAATATTCCTGTCGTTCATTGCAGGTCCGCGCCTAAAGTACCTGATTCCACCCGTGATTATAGGTTTGATGGCCTTTATTGCCTGGATATTGGGCTATGACAATGCTATCGCGCTCCTGTCTCATTGCTTCAGCTTCAGCGGCACAATGATTGCCGCTATTTTTCTATTCTCGTCTCTTCGCCAACGTGCAGCAGAGCAGGCTCGCGACGCGATTGATGCCAAGAATCAATTGGAGCTCATGACAACCCAAGGCGATGTTGGGCTGTACGAGTTTGATTTAGAGGCTGAGACCTTTTCCGGCAATGATGTTTGGAAGCGCTGGTTTGGCTTCGATCCCGCTGCAACATCCATCCCTCTAGAGGAGCTCCTTGGCAAGCTATCGGCTGACATCGTAGCAAGCGCATCTCAATCCCTAGCAACCTTGCGTGATGCACCGATTGGTTTTCAGCAGACCCTGACGTTCGACCAGCGTCACGCGGACGGTTTAATACACACCGTGCGCCTGACAGAACGTAAGGTTAAGCGCGATGGGCATCTGTATGTGATTGGCTCAACGGTGGATATCTCTGCAGAGACGCAGGCAGTGCGTCGTGCGCAGGATCTTGAAGTCCGTATCGATCTAGTCTCGCGCTCGGGCGGCATGGGTATGGTGGAATTTTTCCCGGACACCAAAACCTTCACCTGTAACGCTGAGATGGCTGAACGCCTAGGATTGCCAGCATCCGACGAGGAGCGCAGTATTGATCTGTTCTACGCGCATCAGCCGGAGGAGATTAAGGCGTTTTACCAACAGAAAACGGCGCAGCAGCTTCAATCGGCTTCGCAAACATTAATTGATTTCACACACCCATTCTACCTACCCTCGGGGGAGAAACGTTACTACCGTGTATCTCGCACCTTCCGCTCTTTAGGTGGCCGAATGAGCTTTCTCGGCTTGTCAGTTGATGTTACCGAAGAGATTGATAAACAGAGGCAAATAGAACAGCAGCTCTCGTTTATCGATGCGCAGAATGAACGGCTAAATCAGGCACTAGATTTTGCGGGTATCTGGTTATTTGAGGAAAATTTATCGACTGGCTCAGGGAAGATGCTTCGTAGCCAGCATACCCACGAAGATGATGAGTTTCTGGTCGGCCCTGCCCGATTGGCCGCGACTGATGAAGAGTACCGCTCGAAGATCACAGATACACTCTCACGTATGGGCGAGAGCGTCGACTTCCCACTGAACTTCAGTGACAGCTCTCGCAAATGGGTGCGTAATATGACTATCGATGAGTACACCGATTCGTCTGGTGATACGGTTCGGGTGCAGTTATCCCAAGATATTAATGATTTTCGCGAGCAACAACTCGCCCTAGAGGCAGCAGTAAAAGCGCTCAATGATAAAAACGAGAAGCAAGCGCAAATGTTCTCAATTATCGGGCATGAACTTCGTACACCTTTGTCTTCCATAAAAATGATGGAGGAGGCGATGAATTTGCGCAAAATTGGTGAATATGGGTCGAATATCTGTGACGCTACGGATACGGTGTTGAATATCGTTGATGACTTACGAACCGTTATCAATCCGGATAAAGCCTATGAGGCTCAACTGGTGGCGGACAGTCCGTTTGATGTGCTCAGTAGAACCACGAAATCGCTGGAAGGCCTGTATGAGCAGCAGGGTGTTGAGGTGATCGTCACCTCGAACCAATTGGCTCACTCGCTGTGCAATTTCAACGCGCAAGCACTGCGTCAAAAAATCACCAACCTTACCAAAAACGCGGCCATCCATGCTGATGCCGAAAAGGTCTGGGTAGACTTGCAAGCGCAGCTGCACGGTGATGACCAGATTGCGCTTACCCTCACCGTGGAAGATAACGGCAAGGGTATTCCTGAGGCGCTGCGCGAGACGGTGTTTGGTGCATTCAGCCGTGGCGATACCGTTGCGGATGGCACTGGCTTGGGGCTCTATATCACTCGGGAGATAGCTAAGAAACTGGGTGGTACGGTTGAGTACTTCGATAGCGAAAAGGGTGGAGCTGGTTTTAAAGTTGAGTTTACGCTGGACCTACATCTCGATGCTAACGAGCAGGAACAGGTTGACGCGGCCATTCCCGTGGCGCTTCAAGGTAAGCACATCCTGTTCGCCGAAGACCAGAAGACATTGCAGCTACTCACCAGCAAACTACTGAAGGATGCAGGTGCCGAAGTTGTGGTTTGTGATAACGGCAAGCAAGCGCTGGATGCCTTCCGTGCCGGTGAGTTTGATATTGTTTTGACCGATTTGATGATGCCAGAGATGAGTGGTGACGAGTTAATTCGCCACATTCGCGCGGATGGATTTACCGGTCTGGTTGTTGCGTTGACCGCCGCCATTATTGGTAAAGAGACTGAACAGTTAATGGAAGCAGGTGCCGATGCTGTCTTGAATAAGCCACTCGATATACATGACATGAAACGGACGATAGCGGGGCTGGCAATGAGGGATGCTGTGGCATGAAGAGAAGTGTTCTAATCATCGACGATGATCAATTTACGGTAGAAGCGGCGCGCGAAATGCTGGCGCCGTACTACAAGTTGTTTTTTGCTATCGAGGCGAAAACTGGGCTGAATATCGCGCTGCGCCATAAGCCAGATCTCATCCTGCTCGACTTAAAAATGCCTAAGTTAGGGGGCTTTGAGTTTATTGAGGCCTACCGCAAAGCCGCTGATGACGAGATGCCGTTCATTGTCATGTCTGCGCACACAAGCGATGAAATGAAGCACAGAGCCGACGAGTTAGGCGTGCTCTACTTCATCGAAAAACCCTTGAATGCGACGTTTCTACCCTTGGCAATAGAGGCGATTTTTGAGGGGTTAGATCTGCAGAAGCAGCAGGGAATTAGTTCGAAGCAATGAGTAGTTTTTCAATCTCTACACAGATCGCTCGTATGAAGAGCGACTACCGGGAGTATGCAGCCCAACGCTCGCAGTTCTTGCGCCTGCATATAAATGCTACGCTTCTCATATCGATCGGCTACTTAGCTGTTTTTGCCTACCTTGACTCCTGGTTCAGCTTCGGTACTGTTGCTGGCTACTTCACACTCATTCTTTACGTGAAGTACAGGGCCGGTGATGCGGTAACATTTGAGAAGGCCTTAGCAGTAGCCGTCTCTTTTACAGTAGTTCCCTTAATCTGTGTTCTACTGAGTGGCGGAATTGCGTCACCCTACTTAGCCTGGGTTGTGACGCCTGTTTTCGCCGCATCTGCCATAGTGGGGAGCCGGATTGTCCTGCCGCTTTCCGTCCTGATAGTCGCTGTATTTATTGCGGCTTTATCCGCCAGTCGCTTATTGGAGCACTATAACGAACTGCCGGCAGACATGTATCAACCTATGGCGGTCTTGTCTGTGCTCTCGGCATCGGCTTTTTTGGCGCTCTTCGTTCGAATGCACTCTCAATTCACTAGAACTGCAACACAGGATTTAATTGAAGCAGTGGGTTCGCTAGAGGAGCGCAACCTTGTCTTGCGACGAGCGGGATTTACCTATGTGGCAATTGCTGTGAAGGACTACAGAATCTTGGATTGTGATGCTGAGTGGGCGAACCTAGTCTACGCGCCTTTTCCTGACTGTATTGGGCAGGACCGTCGGCAATATTTCCGATCGCCCGAGGGAGTGCAGCGCTTCGAGCGGTTGGTTGCAACGGTTAGGTTTGATACCCATTTTACCGAAGTGGAAGCAACTCAGGATCTTGAGGGGCGTGCTCGTTTTGTTGAGCGCTTCGCGCTTAGAGTTCAAGCGGGGCATGGTTATCCCGAGCATGTAAAGCTGTTCAATAGAGTTGTGACCGATGAAGTTGTGCAGCGGCAGCGCCTCGAAAACGCCCTGAATTCTCTGGAAAATATTAACCGTAAAAATCACCAGATGTATGGAGTTATTGCACATGAATTGCGTACGCCCGTCGCTGCAATTGAGATGATGTCTCATCACGACATGACGCAATGGGCTGCAGACCAGAAAACTATTCGTGGTATTGCTCAGGATCTCATCCACAGTATTGATGACATGAAGATGCTAGTTAATCCTGAATTAAAACGCCCCGTTAGGTACTCGAACTTTACGCTTGATCAGTTAAATACAGCGATTCAATCAATGGTGACTTCGACTGTATCGGCAACAGATATGGCCTATCGTCAAACCGCGGATGTAACATCAGAAGTGGGAGCGGAACTGTTTACGACAGACAGTTACCGAGTGAAGGCTGCGGTCGTTAATCTTATCCGTAATGCGTGCTTGCACTCAGAAGGGAGCGTGGTTGAGTGCACAAGCTTCATAACAGAGGGAGTTGATGGTCAACGCTTCGCTGGATGGTCAGTGGTTGATGATGGAAAAGGCATACCCGAAGAGAAGGTGCCGTCGTTGTTCCAGCCTTTCCAGCGTGGTGATACGCAGGCCGATGGGACCGGTCTTGGCCTTCATATTGCTAAAACTTGGATAGGCGAACTAGGCGGTTCTTTATCCTATAAGGCACTCGAACCTGGCAGCGAGTTTAAAGTAATGATTCCACTGCTATCCCCAGACATCAAGGCTGGAGCCGAACCACTACAAACTCGAAGGAGAGATACCGAGCAGCGAGCGCAGCAGTTGAGAGTTCTTTATGTTGAGGATGATAAAGTCCTGCAACTGGTTTCGTCGAAGCTGATGCAAAAGTTGTTTAAGTCTGTCGATCTAGCCACTGATGGTGTCGAGGGTTTAGATAAGGCGCAGCGCGGTAACTATGATCTTATTATGACCGACTTCTTCATGCCTAACATGACTGGTGTGCAGATGACCGCTGAGCTTAGAAAGATCGGTCTGACGACACCGATAGTTGGTGTCACCGCGGCAACAATTGCAGGGCAGAGACATGAGATGTTAGACGCGGGCGTTAATTCTGTACTCTTCAAGCCAATTAACGCAGATGCGTTGTTGCAAGAGGTCGACAGGCTCATCAGTAAAGGATTCTTTACAGGTTGCGAAAGCCGAAGTGTTGATTAGATTTACGGGTTAAAACTCAGAGGGCTCAGGGGTGCGGGTATTGGGAAAGTGATTAGTCCGACTCCCACTTTGCGCTTAGAGTCACTCATGAGGGTTGTCGCTTGCGAGGCGCTCTTTTTGAGGCATTTTTCGTGGCAGAGCTTTGGCGTTTGGTGCTACTGGTTCGTTTACGTCTGCTTTTGGGTTTGGTTACCTCGACAGCGGGTAGACTGCGTAATGAAGGGGGTACGGTGCCGTCCTTGATTCTCTCCATGAGCCCTTCAACTTGAAGCTGCAGTGCCTCCATAAATGGAGCGTAGGCTTGGCCACGCTCTGCCATTGCTTGGAGCTGAAACTCCCAGTGTGCGGTCATATCAGGGTAGGTTGCCGCTTCGGGTAGCGCATGGATCAGCCCGCGTCCGGCAGGCGTGCTGAGTATCGTTTTACCCGAGCGGGTAAGTAGCTGGCGTGTCATTAGGGTCTCTATAATGCCCGCGCGTGTCGCTTCGGTACCCAGCCCATCTGTCTCTCGTAGTATCTTTTTAAGCTCCCCGTCCTGCACGAAGCGAGCGATTCCTGTCATCGCCTGCAGTAGCGTCGCCTCCGTGAAGTGTTTAGGTGGCTCGGTCTTCTTATCGCTAATGAGACCTTCGCGACAGGTTAGCACTGTACCTTTGCTAAGTGCAGGAACGCTAGCGGGCGCATCGGCTTCATCATCATCCACCTCGGCTCCCATCAATACCTTCCAACCCGCCTCAACCAGTTGTCGCCCTTTGGCGATAAAGCTCCCCCCCGCGATATCGAACACTAACTTGGAGTCGGCATACTCTGCATGGGGGTAGAACTGCATCAAGTATTGACGCGCGATCTGGCGGTAGATCTTCTGCTCATCGCTGCTTAGCGAGCTGAGCGGCTGCTTTTTCGGGGTGGGTATAATGGCGTGGTGGGCATCCACCTTGGCATCATTCCAGGCTTTTGATTTGATCTGGGTATTGGCGTTGGCGACTGCAGTGGCAAAGCCGGCATCATTCTGGCCGATTGCAGCGACAACACTGGCTGCCTGTGCAAAGTGTTCATTCGGCAGGTGGCGGCTATCGGAGCGCGGATAGGTGATTAGTTTGTGCCGCTCGTAGAGCGCCTGGGCGATATCGAGCACCTGCTGTGCGCTCATACCGTAGCGTTTGGAGGCGTCAATCTGCAGTGCTGAAAGCGAATAGGGCAGAGGCGGTGCCTGTTTGGATCGCTTCTGCTCGGACTCCACAACATTGGCGGCTTGCCCAGCGATGCGCAGCGCAACATTCTCCACCAGCTTACGATTAAGAATGCGCCCATCCTCATCTTGCCAGGGTTCACAGGCTGCACTCGGTTGCCAGCGTGCTCTGATCTCATTGGCTTCATGGGGAATCAGCGCTTCGAGTGTGAAATAGTCTTTGGGGATAAAGCGCTCAATCTCCTCATCACGTCGCACCACCAGCCCTAAGACCGGTGATTGCACCCGTCCGACAGAGAGCACACCTTTGTAGCCCGCTTTTTGGCCAAGCAGCGTGTAGCCCCGCGTCATGTTAATACCGTAGAGCCAGTCTGCTCGCGAGCGCGCCAATGCAGAGACAGAGAGCGGAATAAAGTTGCGGTTACTCTGCATCTGCGCCAAGGCTTTCTTTACTGCAGGCAGGTTGAGGTCGCTGATCAGCAGACGCTGCATGGCGTCGCGTTTTTTCTTGCTCACGCGGCAGTAGTCTATCACCTCATCAACAAGCAACTGGCCCTCTCGGTCGGGGTCGCCGGTATGGACGATATCTTCAAACTCTTTAAGCAGTTTGCGAATTACGCTGAGCTGCTTCGAAGAGGCCTTGCGCGGTCGCAGTTTCCACTCGGTTGGAATAATCGGTAGGTCGGCTAGATTCCAGCGCTTGTAACGCTCGTCGTAGGCGTCTGGCTCTACCTGCTCCAGCAGGTGTCCAAGACACCAGGTGACTACATCGCCATTAGAGCAGCGGATATGCCCCTCGGCGTTGCGGCTTTGACCGGGGAGGGCAGCGGCAACGGCGCGAGCTAGACTGGGTTTTTCGGCGATGAATAGGCGTGCCATGGGCCGGGATTATTTCTTCTTCAGCTGCTTAATCAATGACGTGGGCAGCTCCCTCAGCGTCAGTGTCTCTGAGTGCTCATCAAAGGAGATCGTTTTACCCAGTGACTCGTTACTGAAGCTGATGGAGACCTCTTTGGTGCGCCCAGTGTAGCGGATATATTTCTTTAAACTGGAGCGGTCCGGGATGAACTCCTCGTTGATATCTGGCGCCTGCTCTGCGACAAATTGATCAAAGCTTACCTCGGCAACGCTCTCTACTTCGGCGCTGAGCTCGCGATAATTTACCGCTTCTCCTTGAGCTGACTGCTCCATACAGAACTCGGCAACATCTTTTTGGAAACGTTTGGCGTTCTCTTCGGGCATGCTGGCACTGTATTGATCGACTGCCTGCATAAATCGCTCTGTATCCGCTTGGGTATCGACGGTGTCGAAGAAGCCAAAGTACTCAAATAGCGCGCTCTGCATTTGGCGATCACCAAAGCCAAAGCTGAGGGTAAGGTAACGCTGGCGCCCGGGGGTGTGGATATCGTTCAGGTCTAGGCGGGCGCAGAGACCGGTTTTGGAGAAATCGACATAGTCTGTCTCACTGACGGCGTTATCCGCATTAATGCTTAAGCCAGAGCGCTGTTTCAGGTTCACAATCCACAGATGGCGGGTGTGCTCTAGCTCTTCGGTAGCGAACAGCCAGTGACCGTCCGTCTCCAGATCCTGCTCCTCTATCAACATTGCCAGTTGCTCCAGAGCGCGCGCAGTGAAAGCTTCAAAGCTCTGCGCATTGTCGAGCCAGTTCAGCAATAGCCCTTTGAAGGTACTCGCCTCATCCGCAAAGCGCCCATAGCGTTTGGTGGCGCGCCGCGCGAACAGTGGTTTGACCTCGCTTATCAGTCGGCCCGCTAGGGTTGCTGAGTCGATTGAGGTCTCGCTTAGGCTGTAGGACTGCTCGCCTGTGCGGCGGGTGAGCCGGTGGGCGATGGCTTGGATATCGGGCATAAGGGCGCGCCTGGTGGATGAATAAGCGCAGCATTATAAGCCGATTAGTTCTCTGTCACGACCCCTTTGGGTGGGTTAGGTGGCTGGAGAATCGCGACCGGTCGCGACCGGTCTCAGCGGCCCTGACCTAGGGGCGGATTTGCGGCTCGGGCAGCCAGATTGTGAGATTGCGGAACCAGCCAGTCCGGCCCAGCTCTTGCTCTAGCTGTGTTCTAAAAGCGGGTAGGGACAGTGCGGCTTTATCGAGCTCAGCCATAAATTCAGCTTGGAGCTTGAGTTCAATATCCACGTAACTTGGATCGTAGTAGAGCGTGAGCTGGAAGTTTTCGTGCGAGCCGATGAGCTGATCCATCTGCTGGTAAATAAGTACCTTAATCTCCTTGCGTGAGGGCATCACCGGCATCGGTTGATCATGGAATGGCTGATCATCATAGGTGTCGATGTGGAAGATGATGTGGCTTAAATCATCAAAACGGTTTTGTAGAGCATAGACCGCGAGATCACCAACATAGTGACCCTCAGAGGCACTAAGGTGCGGTGCAACTTGCAAGTGCATCTCTAATAGCACCTGATTGCCCATTGTGCGGCTTTTGAAGTCATGAGCGCTGAGTATGCCTTCAACCTCTAACACCGTCTCACGCAGCTCCTTTACGCGTTCAGGCGGTAGTGCCGTATCGACTAACTCAGTGATACTAGAGGTTACCAGCCCCCAACCAATTTTACCGATGAATAGCGCTACCAGCACCGCGGCTAGTGCATCGAGCCACCATACTCCAAGCATGGCACCTATGAGGGCGACGAAAACAATAATCGAGGAGAGAGCATCGGTGCGGCTGTGCCAAGCATTTGCAATGAGCAGGTCGGACTTCAACTCTTTACCGATCTTAAGGCTGTAACGAAATATCGCCTCTTTGGAGACCACGGATAGCGCCGCAACGACCAGTGCTGGCCAGCTTGGGACTACTATTTCGGTGGTGTTGAATGCCCGAACGAGCATCTCATACGCAAGGGTTGCACCCACAGCGATAAGAATGACGCCTAAGGGGACGGTACCAACTGTCTCGAAACGTCCATGACCCCAGGGGTGGTTTTTGTCTGGCTCCTGGTGGGATATTCGTAGC
>JABXHP010000268.1 GCA_013373575.1 Oceanospirillaceae bacterium
CCGACGGTCAACGTGCAGCGTAGTTGCACCAATGGGCGTAACTTTGAGTGCTACTCAGAGGACCCCGAGCTGTCAGCTTCACTGACAACGGCTTATATCCAAGGCCTGCAGGAACAGGGCATTGGTTCAGCCGTTAAACACTTCGCAGGCAACGAGAGTGAGATCGAACGCACCACCATCGACTCTGTTATTGACGAGCGTTCACTGAGAGAGATTTACCTCCGCCCGTTCGAAGATGCCGTCAAAAAAGCGGGCACTTGGTCAATGATGTCCTCTTACAACAAACTCAATGGCACCTATACCGCAGAGAGCGGGTGGTTACTAACCCAAGTGTTACGCCAAGAGTGGGGATTTGATGGCGCTCTAACCTCGGATTGGTTCGGATCTCGCTCAACTGCACCAACAATCAACGCTGGACTCAATATGGAGATGCCAGGGCCTGCGCGTGATAGAGGTCAAAAGCTAATCGATGCCGTTAATGCTGGCGAGGTGAGTGATTCACAGGTGCGTCAGTTAGCACTTGAGGTGCTCCGACTGATGGAGCGCGTTGGCTCCTTGGATGACGACCGGCCTTTCGTTGAAAAAGCGGATAATCGCGCGGAGCATCGCGCACTGATTCGCAGGGCCGGCGCTGAAGGCACAGTACTACTGAAAAACGAGAATGCAATTCTCCCTCTTAAGACTGAACACGCAGGTAAGATTGCGGTTATAGGTCCAAACGCCAATGTCGCACGCATCATGGGCGGAGGCTCAGCTCAGCTCAACCCCCACTACACAGTAACACCACTTGAAGCAATCTCTGCACGTACCGGAGCTGGTAACATCGAGTTTGCCGAGGGCTGCAGTAACTATCGTTTTGAACCTCTATACAAAGGCAATCTCGATGTTGAGTTCTTTGCTAACCGCGAACTCAGGGGGGAGCCGGTTCATACCGAGACAATGACCGACGGCGTCGCCTTCTGGATTCCTCCCTTCGGCGGCAACAAAGTCGAGGTCGGCAATTTTTCTGCGCGTGTAACTGCCAGATATGAGCCACAGAGTTCCGGCACCCATCATCTCGGGTTCCATTGTGCGGGCTTAGCGAAAATCTATCTTGATAACGAACTGATACTCGATCTCACTTCGAGTTGGCAGAAAGGTCGCACATTCTTTGAGGAGGGGTGCGACGAGCAGACTGTACCTCTTCAGCTTGAGGCGGGCCGAGAGTACAAAATTCACTTTGACTTTATGAGTCGCGACAGTGACAACCTGACTTTATCTGCGTGGCGACTCGGCATCTCGCGTCCACTAGGTGATAGTGATCTCATACATGCCGTTGCTGCGGCAAGCGAGGCCGACACCGCAATCCTTTTCGTAGGCCGCTCGGGTGAGTGGGACACGGAAGGTAGCGATCTGGAGAACATTTCACTACCGGGCCGACAGGATGAGCTAATCAGCAAAGTACTAGAAGCCAACCCAAACACAGTGGTTGTGCTGCAAACCGGTGGACCTGTCGAAATGCCATGGATCGACCAGGCCCCTGCTGTTCTCCAAGCTTGGTACCCCGGCCAAGAGTGCGGCAACGCTATTGCAGATGTACTTTTCGGCGACGTAGAGCCCACAGGTCGTCTGCCGCAGTCCTTCCCCATCAAATGGAGTGACAATCCGACAGCCGTTGGTGACGCACGGGTCTACCCAGGCCAAGATGGAGCAGTTGAGTACCGCGAGAAGCTCAATATTGGCTACCGCCACTATGACGCAACCGGTATCAAAACACTTTTCCCGTTCGGCTTCGGTTTGGGTTACACAAGTTTCACACTCTCTGAACTGAGCGCTCAAGTGGAGGGTGATGGTTCAGTAAAAGCAAGCGTCAAGCTCACTAATACTGGCGAAAGGCAGGGTACAACTGTCGTTCAGCTCTACGTATCGGAACTCAACTCAAAAGTTGAACGACCTGTGAAAGAGCTTAAGCAGTTCAGCAAAGTAACGCTTGAGGCTGGTGAGAACGCAACCGTGGAATTTGAGCTGGGTTTGCGAGACTTCGCCTACTGCGATGTGGATAGCAAAGGCTGGCGAGTGGATGCAGGGCAGTTCCGACTCAGCGCGGGCTTCAATGCAGAGCAGATCGAGCAAGCTTGCGAAATTGAACTCACCGACCAGTTCACAGGTTACTGAGCAACAGTTTACATTCAGTAACTACTAGGTTTGGCCAAACCTTAAACCCCGTTTGGCCAAACTCTAAAACACATTTAGCCAAACACCGTTGCTTCATCGAAGTCAGCCAGATCTAATGCCTTCGACTTTTCCCGTTCTCTCCTGTTTGATCCTCTAAACCCAACAGCACTGTAATTTGATTACACTGATATCAATGCAACTCAAGGAGTAAATCTGGTTTAAGCTTCAGTATCTCTTTTTACCGATTTCTCTGTCTCTGGATCGTAGTTCTCGTATCCACCATCGAAGTTCCATGAACTCTTAGACTTCACATGATGCGGGTGTTGAATTCTCTCTCGACGCTCCTTTGTTTTGGCGGTATCGCTCATCATTAATCGACGCAAGAGCCCTTGGGGAAGTTTGACCATAATAGTTTCCTTTTGATTAGCACCTAATACGTTGAGGCGTATTTTTTGTATCGTTTCCGGATTCTGAAATTTCACCAGTAGAACGGTTTTTTGGGGTGCTCCACCCCATCCTCTGAGCCGTATCGGGGGTCGTCATTAGCGTGGCTGTTCACACGGGCCACTGGCACTGCTCAATCAACTTCAACAAACCGCCAACAGAGGGATTCACCACTGATGTCACCTTGGGAAATAGATTCACTTATCACATCAATTCTAGTTTTTGCCTTGGTTATGTACATGGCACTCATCGTCTACAAGGACCTCATAAAACCCAGCGGAATGAGCCGTTTTGGTGCCGCTTTGATCTGCGGCGTGCTTCTAACTGCACCGGCAGCGTATTTGGTCAAAAATTTGGTCGTACTTCTCAACACAACAGAATTTTATTGACGCAGAACTAGGCTCCTCGCGTTCCAACATGATCTAGTGAAACATCCGGCTGCCGGGGAGCTAATTTTCTTAGAGATGCTGTGACTTGTTAGTTACAACCACGTTGAAGGAGATCGACAGCCTAGGATCATCACTGAGGTTTGGGTGCACGAAGTGGTGCAAAAAAGCGGGCCAAAGATAGAGCTCTCCAGCTTCAGGTAGGCGCCTGTACTCTGGATCAAACTGACCGTCGTTGCGCAGTGCGCTCATATTGGCAGCGCCGCGCGGATCGAAGAAGCTGATACATCCCGGATTTAAATCATCCCGCGAGCCAGTTTCTGTTGTTTGACCTGGAACGTTCAAGTAATAGGTACCTGAAAGCCAGGAGTGCGGATGATTGTGAAGATTGTGGTAATCGCCCTTGGCATTTACGTTAGCCCAGGCCTGCACTGAAACTTCGGGCATCTTAGGCATACCTGCTTCAGCCACGTAATCGGCTATAGCCCGCAAGACGCACTGCTGCAGCCAGGAGATAGCGGGGTGGTTCAGTTCAAAGAGATTCTGATTAAGGTAATTAGTGGTTAACTGCTCTTGTTGGGAGTTAACCTGCAAAATCACACTCGTCAGAACAGGGTTCGCAGCCTCATGCCCGGGAAGTCGGATAGCCATAAACAGCGTTGGCCACAGACGTTGAAACTCTGCATTACCATCCACTCGCTGCATCAAGCTAACCTCAAACGGTAGAGAATGACGCCATCCGCCAATTCATCCACAGCACGCAACTCATGACCTACAAGCTCGCATAGAGACTCTAGGTCACGCCGTCCACTGGGATCGTCTGTAAAAAAGTCCACAGGTGTTCCGCTGGGCAAGCCGGCTGTACGCTTTTTAAGCCTCAGAATGGGTAAAGGGCAAAGCAGGCCGACAGCGTCAACCTGCATCACCTCTTCTGTTTCAGTTAAGTCGAACACTCGTAGCACTACTACCTTTTTCAGCGGCCGACCAACCAAACTCATTCAGCACTGATGGCGCAGCGAAAGCGATCGCTAGTGCTACCACAAAAGCAGAGATCATAGCCTTCACGACGAACCCCCTTTGCCTTGCTTAGCCTCTACTTCGGCTACCCAGAGATCGTGGTGCTGACGCGCCCACTCCAAATCTACTTGGCCATTACCCATGGCGTCGAACGCACCTTCCATACCAACCGAACCAATGTAGATGTGTGCGATGATCGCAAGCATCATTACAAATGCCACGATTGAGTGCCATATATTGGCGTACTGCATCTCTTCGTGTGGCAGCAAAACAGTCGGCAGGTCT
The DNA here is from genome assembly GCA_013373575.1 of Oceanospirillaceae bacterium. Classification (GTDB taxonomy): domain Bacteria; phylum Pseudomonadota; class Gammaproteobacteria; order Pseudomonadales; family Balneatricaceae; genus Marinobacterium_E. The sequence continues at coordinate 4,287 of JABXHP010000268.1, forward strand.
GTTCCGGCGACCGAATTGATCAGCGCGAAGGTCTTAGCAAACATCGGTAGCTCAAACGGGAAGAGCAATGACAGCCCTGACAGTGATACCGAGAAGCCCATTATCATTACTGTCCAGAAGATGATCTTCTGGCCCGCATTGAACTTCTTCGCCGACGGGTGAGATTTAGTAAAGATACCGCCACCGGC
>JABXHP010000088.1 GCA_013373575.1 Oceanospirillaceae bacterium
GAGAGACTGCTGATCTTCGCACCTAACTGCAGGCGCTCTGCCATACGTAGAATCTCGCGTGCTTTGAAGTCATCAGGAACCGATGCCTCCTCAATCAGGTTTATGACATCGTACTCAAACTGCAGCAGATCCTCGCGTAGAAAGAGCCGCTGACTGGTGAGGTCTACCAGCCTAGTAACCGTGTTCTCTAGCTGAGATAGAAGGTCACGCAGGCGCGGAGCGGTGTTCTCAAGCTCGGGGGTTGATTCAGCCAATGCCAATACGAGGCGTGTGCGCTCTTGTAGATCCTCACTCTCAGACCTCAGTGTTGAGGCGCTCGCAGCATTAGCGAGGTACGGTGCCGCAGCCGCTAGACTAGATGTACGCTCGGCTATCTCGAGTGAGCGGGAGATATCGGGCAGTATTTCCGCTTGGAAAGTGTTAAGCGTCCGATTAGCGTCTTGCAGAATGCTCCAACTAACGACAGCGAGCACAAGGGTCGCAAAAATAAAGAAGACGAAAGCGAGCATCAGACGGGTGCGGACCCGCATGTTACCTAACACGCTTTAACCTCTTCTCGAAAGATATAGCCCAGCCCTCGCTCTGTCTGAATATACCGCGGCTGGCGCGGATTAGGCTCAATCTTACGTCGCAGGCGCAGTATCAACACATCAATAGTGCGGTCGAACACATCTGCCTGAAGTCCACGTGTCGCCTCTAGCAGCTGTTCTCGGCTGTAGACACGGTTAGGTGACTTAACTAGCACCTCCAGCAGAGCAAATTCAGCAAAGGTAAGCTGTTCCAGGCGACCATCAGTGCGCATCAGCGTGCGGGCGGTAAGATCCATAATCCAGCCATCAAAGCAGAGTCGTTCATTGCCGCCCTGGGTAGGTTCCTCGCTAGTCGCAGCCACTGTAGGGCGCGAACGCCTTAACAGCGCACGAATGCGTGCGACAAGCTCACGGTTGTTGAACGGCTTCATCATAAAATCATCGGCTGCCAGCTCTAAACCGAGGATTCTATCTGTCTCATCACCCTTACCCGTCAGCATAAGGATGGGAACTTCAGACACTGCCCTCACCTCACGAGCCAACTCCATTCCATCCTCACCCTTGAGGCGTAGATCGAGTAGCAAAAGATCAACTCTAGACTCAGATAGGTGGGAGCGCATCTGACCACCGTCGGCAGCAAGCAAAGGGAAAAAGCCATGCGTGTCCAGCAGATCACTCAACAACTCACGTATTTCAGACTCATCATCCACAACTAGGATATGGGCACTCGACTCTGTCATTCGGACAACCGCTCTTCTGTTTCTTATTCGATTCTCTAGCGATTATTCCAGACTACATGTGAAAAGATAAGGTACCAAAGTCTCCTCATTGATACGAGACACTCAGAGCGGCGCCAATTTAGTAAAATTTAAGTTACCAAGGGGTTTACTGAGCTGCGAACAACTCTGCTAGACTGCGCGACTAAATCGTTTAAGTTAGCGTTTAAAGCACCCCAGCAATCGAGCTGGATAGCAATCAGAGGAGTCTCTCTCACATGAGTAACAACCCCGAATGGTGGAAAGGCGCCGTTATCTACCAAATCTACCCGCGCTCCTACCAAGACTCAAATGGCGACGGTATCGGTGATATTCCAGGCATAACCTCACGTCTAGAGCACATTGCCCAACTCGGCGCCGATGCAATCTGGCTCTCCCCAATCTTTACCTCTCCTATGAAGGATATGGGCTACGATGTGTCAGATTACTGTGATATCGACCCATCTTTCGGCACACTCAGCGACTTTGATGCGATGATTGAAAAGGCGCACGCGCTTGGCTTGAAGGTGATGATTGATCAAGTGCTAAGCCACTCATCCGATCAACACCCTTTCTTCCAAGAGAGTAGACAGAGTAAAACCAATCCAAAGGCCGACTGGTATGTCTGGGCAGACCCAAATCCGGACGGTAGCCCACCAAACAATTGGCAAGCGATTTTCGGTGGAATCGGTTGGAGTTGGGAGCCACGCCGCAGACAGTACTACCTGCACAACTTCTTGGCGGAGCAGCCTGACTTCAACTTCCACAACCCTGAGGTGCAGCAGTGGCACCTGGATAACATGCGCTTCTGGCTAGACCGCGGTGTCGATGGCTTCCGCTTGGATACCGTTAATTTCTATTTCCACGATAAACAGTTACGTAACGACCCAGCCAACCCTCGCACTGACCCAGAAAAAGGAGAGTGGAACCCGTACCACTATCTCTACCACATCTTCTCCAAGAACCAACCGGAAAACATTCCTTTCCTCGAGAAGATGCGCGCGCTGCTTGATGAGTACGATGACCGTACACTGGTTGGCGAAGTGGGCGAAGCTTTCCACGCTATCGAAATTATGGGTCAGTACACCAGTGGGAAACGTCTGCATATGGCCTACTCCTTCGAGATGCTGGGACCCAACTTCACGCCCAACCATTTCCGTAAGCAGGTTGAGGAGTTTTTCACCGGTGCCCCTAACGGCTGGCCTTGCTGGGCCTTCTCGAACCACGATGTCGTGCGCCATGCAAGCCGCTGGCTGACCCCCAAAATGGAGCTGGATGATCTGGCCAAACAGGCGGGTGCTCTGCTACTCACGCAGCAGGGCTCTATCTGCCTCTATCAGGGTGAAGAGCTGGGGCAACTGGAGTCCGAGCTTGAGTACCACGAACTTACCGATCCGCAGGGGATTAACTTCTGGCCTGCCGACAAAGGACGTGACGGCTGTCGCACACCCATGGTCTGGTACGCCGATCAACCCCAAGGCGGCTTCGGTGACACTAAACCCTGGCTACCGGTGAAACCGGCACAGCTAGAACGTGCAGCCTCAACGCAAGTTGGTGTAGCAGGGACAGTGTTCGAAACCTACCGTGAACTGCTTGCGCTGCGCGCAGATAACGAGGCGCTGCGTACGGGAGCGACAGCTTACCTCTGTTCAGACGAGCAGCTATTAGCCTTTACGCGTGGTAATGAGTACCTCTGTCTCTTCAACCTCTCTGATAAACCCGCAAAATATGTAAGCGCTGTTACCAAGTCTGAAATTGCACAGAATGCACAATATGAAAACGGCACCTGGGATTTAGGTCCTAATGCATTCGTCATAGCACGGCTCAGTTAAGTTACTGAAATAGAGGGGCTACGGCCCCTCTTATTCCACATACGTATAGCCCTTTCTCTTAATCGTATAAATTAAGTCACGTTTAAGTTTAGAAAAAGTATCGACAGGCGAGTTTTTTCTGCTACGATACGGGCTCAATCTAAAACGTTTAAGTAA
>JABXHP010000132.1 GCA_013373575.1 Oceanospirillaceae bacterium
GAGGCGGAATCGAACCACCGACACGAGGATTTTCAATCCTCTGCTCTACCAACTGAGCTATCGAGGCAACTCAGACGACGCGAATTAAACCGTTCGGCTGAGATTAAGTCAACCGGTTCGGTCCGTTTCCGTCGAAAAAAGTTATGCGCTGATACCGTATTCGTCTCGGTAGGCTTTAATCGCAACCAGTTCTTCGTTGCGATCACCGAGTTCTTCTAGGTATGCGACCAGATCGTCTAGGCTGATGATGCTAGCAACCTGCATGCCGTAGTCGCGTTCAACTTCTTGGATTGCAGAGAGTTCACCTTTACCGCGTTCCATACGGTTGAGGGCGATGACTGTGGCGGCAGGGGTGGCACCGGCCTGTTCGATGATCTCCATCACTTCACGAATTGCTGTGCCCGCGGTGATCACGTCGTCGATGATGAGTACACGACCCTCAAGTGGTGCGCCGACTAGGCTGCCGCCTTCACCGTGGTCTTTCTTCTCTTTACGGTTGAAGACGTAGGGGACATCTTTGCCGTAGTCGTTGGCAAGCGCCACTACGGTGGTGGCCGCAAGCGGAATGCCTTTGTAGGCAGGACCGAGCATGATGTCGTAGTCGACGCCTGAGTCCTCAATTGCCGCTGCATAGAAACGGCCAAGTTTTGCCAGAGTCTCGCCAGTATTGAACAGGCCTGCATTGAAAAAGTAGGGGCTTGTACGCCCTGATTTTAGGGTGAACTCGCCGAAACGGAGTACGCCTTTTTCGATGGCAAATTGAATGAACTCACGCTGATATGCTTGCATGCGGGGGCACCTTGGTAGATGGAGAAGTAATTGGCGCTAAGGATACCTGAACTCATCCTCCGCGCCAAAATCTCTCAACATCTCCAATCTATAAATTTCCTCATTTCAAGGCTACAATAGTCGTTCTCCACGAATAATGCTTACAACGGGGTCATTCCTTTAATGCGAGTAATCAGCTTTAACGCTCAGGGTATCGTTCAGGCAACTGACCGCGGCTTTTTTGACTGGATGGTCAAACAGGACGCTGACGTCGTCTGTATTCAGAATATTAAAGCTCGCGAGTACCAGTTAGATGACGAGCGCTACCATCCTGAGGGATACCATGCCTACTTTTTTGAAGCTTGGGACGATGGCTATTCAGGTGTGGCGATATATTCGCGTCAGATTCCTAAAGCGATCATGACAGGTCTTGGCTTTGAGGCATGTGACACTCAAGGACGCTTTATTCAGGCTGACTTTGATCGTGTAAGTATCAGTTCGTTCACCATTCCTTCAGGACTCAAGAGCGAAGAGGCTCAAGCCCGCAAGATGGATTACATGGAGAACTTTCATGCCCATCTTGCCAAAACGCTGCGCAAGCGTCGTGAGTTTATCTTCGCTGGCACAGTGAATATTGCCCATAAACCCATGGACCTCAGTAACTGGTATGTCAATCAGAAGGTCTCTGGTTTCCTAGCGGAAGAGCGCGAGTGGATAGAAGATGTCTTCGGTGGAATGGGCTTTGTAGACTGTTTTCGTGAGGCAAACAAAGCAGAGAAGCAGTTCACCTGGTGGCCAGACTACAACCGTGCGTGGACCCTCAATGAGGGCGCCCGCCTCGATTACCAGATCGCAACCGCCAATCTGCGGAAAACTGTGCGCTCGGCCTCTATCTACAAAGGTGAGCGTTTCTCTGACCACGCGCCGCTAATTATCGATTACGCGATAGAGTTTTAAGCGTATCGGTTAAGGTAATCTAAAAAGAAAAAGGTCGGCTTAGAAGTCGACCTTTTTTGTTTATGCGACAGGCCCTAGAAGGGCCTAGCAATCAATTTGCAGCAAGAGCAGCGCTTTGGGCTGCCGTAATCTCTGCAATTCCTTTGCGCGCAAGCGCCAACATCGCGTTGAGCTGCTCTTCAGTGTAGGGCTCACCTTCCGCAGTGCCCTGTACTTCGACAAAGCCGCCTTTCTCTGTCATTACAACGTTCATGTCGGTTTCGGCCGAGGAGTCTTCGGCGTAATCAAGATCGAGCACCGGCTGATCCTTGTAGATCCCAACAGAGATCGCAGCAATTTGATGCTTTAGCGGATTGCCCTTCATGGCGCCGTTCTTATCTTTTTTCAGGAAAGCGATCGCATCGCAAAGTGCAACATATGCACCGGATATAGAGGCTGTGCGTGTTCCACCATCTGCCTGAATGACGTCACAGTCGATGGTGATGGTGTTCTCACCCAACTTATCAAGATTCATCGCAGCACGAAGGGAACGGCCGATTAGGCGCTGAATTTCTAGCGTACGTCCGCCCTGTTTGCCTCTTGATGCCTCGCGTGCAGTGCGTGTATTCGTTGCGCGTGGCAGCATGCCGTACTCTGCTGTAACCCAGCCAGACCCTGAGCCGCGCAGGAAACGGGGTACGCCGCGCTCAACCGATGCCGTACACAGCACTTTAGTGTCACCAAACTCTACAAGGACAGAGCCCTCTGCGTGTTTTGTATAGTTGCGTGTGATGCGAATTTCACGCATCTGATCGGGCTGGCGTCCGCTAGGGCGCATTGCATCGAGGCCGAGATTTTTAAGCTGGTCAGAAAGAGTTGAACTCATTGAGGTACCTTTGGCGGCGTTCTTGATCTTTGGCTCGGCATAGAGCGATCCTCGAACGGCTGTTATAGTGGGTTGGTAGGTGAATTTTAATAGAGATTGATCAGTTATGACACAGAGTATGACCGCATTTGCGCGTAAAGAGGCTAGTTATTCCTGGGGGAGTCTCAGTTGGGAGCTGCGTGCGGTAAACCATCGCTTTCTCGAGCCTCAGCTCAAAATTCACGAAGCGCTGCGGGATATTGAACCAATTGTTCGCGATAAACTTCGCTCCACTCTGAGCCGCGGAAAGGTTGAGTGTGCCTTGCGGTTTCACGCAGATGCAGGCACTGCGGTGATCGAGATTGATCAGCAGCGTGTCGCATCGGTGGTGAAGGCGCTTGAGCAGATAAAGGCCCACTCCAGTGACCTCTCACCCATCGACCCCTTGGCGTTGCTCCACTACCCTGGCGTCCAGAAAAGTGCGGGTATAGATACGGATGCCGTTCTTGCTGCTGCGACCGAGCTACTGGACGCTACTTTGGCGCAGTTTATTGAGGCCCGTAAACGCGAGGGTGTGGAGCTCGCCAAGTTGATTGAGCAGCGACTCGATGCGATCGACCAGATAGTTGCAGAGGTGCGCGGTTTGATGCCGCAAATTCTGCAAGCGCAACGGGAGAACCTCAAGCAGCGGGTGGAACAACTAGGTGTAGATCTAGACCCAGAGCGCCTCGAACAAGAGGTAGTGATGTTGGCACAGAAGGCGGACGTCGCCGAAGAGCTAGATCGACTGGAGACTCATGTAAAAGAAGTTCGCCGCGCCTTAA
>JABXHP010000416.1 GCA_013373575.1 Oceanospirillaceae bacterium
AGCAAGCGTTAAACGGGGCAGAACATGTCGTGCAGGGTGGAGATGATACGCCTCGCTTGATCGCCTTCGAGCGAGTAGTAGATGGTCTGTGAATCGCGGCGGGTTTTTACCAAGCCATCGCGGCGTAGCACTGCTAGGTGCTGCGAAAGAGCAGACTGGCTCAGGTCGAGGTTCTCATTGAGTTCGCTGACAGATAGCTCTTTACCATCAAGGTAGCAGAGAATCAGCAGACGACTGTCGTTTGCCAGTGCCTTCATGAGCCTAGCTGCATTGCCCGCATTCTCGCGCATTAGCTGGAGGGTATCGGGTGGTAGGGATGCGGTGCCGAGGTCGCTCATGAGGTTAAATCCTGTATTACAGCCTGGTTCGCGGCTTGTGTATGCAATATTGCTAATATAGTAGTCGCATAACCTATTAAAGTAAATCATTTGAGCGCCAGCTGCCGTCTCTGCCTATACTAAAACTACTCAGCGAGTTTTGGAGAGTCAGATGTACAAGCGTGTGCTAGTCACCTCTGAGGAGGCGACTCAATCTACAGTTCAACTGGGTAAAGGGGTCGCGCTGGCGGATCCCCAGGGGCATACCGAATGGTTCATGACGGTTTACCACCCAGCGTTCGAGGCTGCGATCGGTGATGATCCCGCGACAGAGGTTGAGGCGCGCCAACTCTATGCGCGCCACCGCCAGAATCAAGCTGACCGACTGATTGATGAGTTGGGGCTAGAAAATGAGATCGCTGCTGATGTCTGTTGGCACCCCAGTTTCCTGGCGGCGGTTGTGCGTCAAGCCGAGCGCTACTCTCCAGACCTGCTAGTGATCCCCAGACGTCAGAATCAAGATTTGGTCGAGTGGCTAATCGGTGGCGACGAGCAGGATCTGGTGCGTGAGCTCAGTTCGCCTTTACTCTTTGCAGCGGACCAGCCCTGGCCGACTCACCCGCGGATAGCTGTAGCGCTCAACCCATTTCACCTCGACAAGCGTGATAATAGTCTCGAGCGCAAGCTTCTACAGGCGGCCGATCAGATGGCGCAGACCCTAACCGCTGAGATGCATGTGGTGCACTGCTTCCAAAGCTTACCGCAGACCGCCATCTTTGATGAGCAAGTTGTAACCGACTACGCCAGCCTACAGGCACGTGTGGGCGAAGAGCATAGGGAGCGCATAGAGGCACTACTGAGCACCATCGACCGCCCCGCAGGTGGGCCGATGATGCAGCTGATAGAGGGCGATGTGCAGGCGGAACTGCCCAAGTTCATTGAGCAGCAGCGCATTGATATTCTCATACTGGGCACCACAGAGCACAGCATGCTTGAGCGGCTGCTAATTGGTAGTACGACAGAACGCCTACTTACGCGCGTAGGTTGTGACGTTCTGGTGCTGCATGATCTATAGCGAAAAGCGCGCAAACACCGGTGCGTGATCGGAGGGCTTCTCCATTGCGCGAATCTCGAGGTCGATACCCGCCTCGACACACTGCTGCTGGAGTGCTTCGGTGGTTAGGATAGCGTCGATACGCAGGCCGCGGCGCGGATCGTCTTCAAAACCTCGGCTGCGGTAATCAAACCAACTGTAGAAGCCGCTCTCTTGCGGATGGAGTTCGCGGAAACTATCGAGTAGCCCCCAGCTGTGCAGTTCACCGAGCCACTCGCGCTCCTCGGGTTGGAAGCTTGTCTTGCCTGATTTAAGCCAGCGCTTGCGATTCTCCTCACCTATACCGATATCAAGATCGGTGGGTGAGATGTTCAGATCGCCCATCACAGCAATCAGTGATTTAGGATCGTTATCGCTGCGCAGGTAGGCGTTAAGGTCAGCGTAGAATTTGCGTTTGGCGGGAAACTTTGTCTCATGCTTAATGTTCTCTCCCTGAGGAAAGTAGCCATTAATAACGCGCACTGTCTCGCCGTTTGCACCGGCGAAATCGCCAACGATAAGCCGTTTCTGTGACTCCTCAGTATCGCTGCTGAAACCCTTCTGTATATGCAACGCACTCTGGCGGGAGAGCAGTGCAACACCGTAATGCGTCTTCTGCCCGTGAACATAAGCGTTATACCCAAGGGCCTCGATCGCCTCAAAGGGGAACTGCTCATCGGTCACCTTGGTCTCTTGCAGACCAATTACATCTGGCTGATATTTCTGAATAACAGCCTCAAGCTGGTGCAGGCGTGCGCGGATACCGTTTACGTTAAAAGAGATCAGAAGCATTGAGACACCACGTCATAGTTTTAAATTATGAGCATTGTAGTGTTGTTCGATTGGAACTATCAAATCTCGCGGGTTAAGCTTGCTACAACTTTGAATTTGGTAATGAGGACGCTTTCAATGAGCCAATACGATTACGATCTATTTGTGATAGGCGCCGGTTCAGGCGGTGTACGTGCTGCCCGTATGGCAGCGGCTCGTGGTGTGCGTGTAGCCATCGCTGAAGATCTTCACCTCGGCGGCACCTGCGTCAACGTGGGCTGTGTTCCGAAGAAGCTTTACGTATACGCATCGGAGTACCGTCAGGAGATTGAGGAGGCGCGCGGTTTCGGGGTTGAGGCAGAGCAGATCAACTTCAACTGGGCGACGCTACGCGACAACAAAAAGAGCGAGATTAGCCGCCTTAACGGTATATATGGCAACCTGTTAACCAACTCAGGTTGTCAGCTCATCAATGGGCGTGCTGTGGTAACCGGCCCCAATTCAGTCAAGGTTGGCGAGCAGGAGTACAGTGCTGAGCGTATTTTGGTTGCTGTAGGAGGTTGGCCGCAGAAACCCGATATTCCTGGCGCTGAGCACGGTATCACCTCTAACGAGGTGTTTGACCTTGCCGAGTTCCCTAAACGCATCCTGATTGTCGGTGGAGGCTACATCGCCGTAGAGTTTGCTGGAATCTTCGCCGGTCTAGGGGCTCAGACCGAACTGCTTTACCGTGGCGATCTCTTCCTGCGCGGCTTTGATATGGAGGTACGTAAGTTCACCGCGACAGAGGTAGCGCGCAAAGG
>JABXHP010000206.1 GCA_013373575.1 Oceanospirillaceae bacterium
AGCTGAAGTTTTGACAGCAGGGATGCTGTCACAAAGCTTACACGGATGTATTTACAGCGTCTTCAGCTACCCCACCGCGAGCAGAGCAGCCGACTCAAGACGCTTAAGATCCCATCGCCTCAGCGCGAGTTTCTACTGTTGGCTGAACAACCTTAGAGCCATCCTGCCCGTAAATTTCACGAATCAAACGTTGCAGATCCACACGCCAGGGGCGCTGACGAATCCCAAAGGTGTTGAGGATATGGGTGCATTTCAGCACAGCAGAGGTGGGACGCTCAGCCCCCGTCTCCTCATTACTGGGAATGGGCTGTATTTTACGCACCGCCAGCTCTTCATACTGGCTTGCCGCCGCAATAATCGCCTCGGTAAAGCCGTAGCGAGTGGTGATCTCCGCACCTGAGTAGTGATAAGTACCCCATGCCTCCGCGCCCGCTTCAAGCTGCTGCAGTATCGCCATCAGCACTCGCGCCACATCCATCGACGAGGTTGGACAACCGCGTCGGTCATCAACCGCTCGCAGAACCTTGTGCTCGCGCGCTTGTTCCAGTACCCGGGTGAGATAGTTGCGGCCGGTTTCACTAAAAAGCCAGCTGACACGCAGAATGATATGGCGCGGCTGCTGCTGGCGAATATGACGCTCGCCCATCAGTTTCGAGCGGCCAAATACACCCAGGGGTGCAGGTTCATCCTTCTCGGTGTAACCCGAGTCGTAATGCCCGTCAAAGATGTAGTCAGATGAGATATGTAAGAGCGGAATAGAGAGCTCCGCACAGGCTTTGGCAAGGTTATCAGCGCCATCCGCATTAACACTCATGGCCAGTGCTGAGTTAGCTTCAGCGGCATCAACGCTGTTAAAGCCGGCGCAGTTCACCACATAGTGGGGCAACTCTTCAGCTAAACGACGCTCTATTTGCGCAGGATCTGCGATATCGAGTTGGCGATGGTTGTAGCCGACAACTTCAAAGTTCTCAGCATCCGATGCGAGCCGCACGAAAGCTCGGCCAATCTGCCCCTCCGCACCTGTTACCAATACTTTAACTGGATCGCCGTACACCGAATTTGAGCCCCCTGTTTGACTACTCTTAACTGTATATAAAGAGTCACTAATACGAAACTTTTTTAAACCGCTTTTTCGTGCTGAGTTTTCTCATCAAAGCCCAACCCGCATCCAAATACAAATCCAAATACAAATCCAAATACAAATCCAAATCCAAATCCAAATCCAAATCCAAATCCAAATCCAAATCCAAATCCAAATCCATTGAGTGTTGCGAAAAACGCCAGATCTTCCCTAACCTACATGGAGAATCTGGTCGCTACAGCGGCGAACCCGCTGGGGAGGGATGATCATTAGAGGGTTGAGCCTGTACTGGAGATTTTCCCTGAACTTAGCTGTAGTTTCTGATACATGAGAGGGGGAAGGCCGTTGAGACCTATCTGAATTGAGTCTCCATTGGAACGCGAGCTTTATTCGCACCGGTGTTCAAGTGTTGCCACCTAGGCCTCTAGGAGAAACTCAGAATATCAGTTACGAACTCGGCCTCGTTGAGGAAGAAGGGGTCTAGCACGGTGAAGTGATCGGCACCTTCTACTGCTTTGCAGTCAACGCTTAAACCTTGAGCGGCGAGGTAGTCGGCGTAGGTGTGCGACTGTCTGGCGAACTCCGATTGCTCTTTACCGCCGTATCGCAGTAGAACCCTAGCGGAACTCTTCACCGGTAAAAATAGCGGGCTCTGCTGAGCAATATCCTGCTCGGTAAGCTTGAGGCTTGGCTGTAGCCAGGAGTGTGGAAAAGGCGCCAGGTCAAATAGCCCGCTCAGCGGTATCGCGCCTTTGATCAAATCCTTGGGTAAACCGTACTCCTCCCAATCCACGGTCAACATCATCGCTGCCAAGTGTCCCCCGGCAGAGTGCCCAGAGAGCGTAAGGCGTGAGCTGTCGACGTTCAGCTGTTCAGCGTTACGGCATACCCAGGCAACGGCTTCTCTCGTTTGCTCAACAATATCGCCAATACTCACCTCAGGACAGAGGCCGTAGTTGGTAAGGACCACTGTGACACCCTTCTCTACGAGCTTCTGTGCGACGAAGGCGAACTGACGAGCACTTAGGGCACGCCAGTAGCCACCATGGATGAATATATGCACCGGCGCATTGGCGACGCCGCTAGGGAAAATATCCACATACTCGGCTTCAGTGGTACCGAACTGGTGGGAGTACCAGTTCGGCATCGCTGACCGAGCAGTCGAACTGAGTTGATTGAAACGCTCCATCGCCAGATCGCGGTCACTAATAAAACCGGGATCATACTCAGCATTGATCTCAGCTTCGGAAACAAAGTTACGATAGAGCATCCGATCACCCCTTAAACTAACGAATCGTCAGAGCAATTGAACCAGCGCCTTCAATCGAGCCTTCGATCTTGTCACCAGAGACTACTGCTCCTACCCCTTCAGGCGTGCCGGTGTAGATAAGATCACCGGGCTGCAGGTGGTAGAACTGCGATAGGTGCGCAATGATTTCACGCACATTCCAAATCAACATATTCAGATCAGAGGACTGTTTGGTCTCACCGTTTACTCGCAGTTCAATTGCACCCTCACTTATCGTACCCACCTCACTACGCGGTACAATTGGCGACAGTACGGCCGACTGCTCGAAGTTTTTGCCGAAGTCCCAAGGACGGCCAACTTCACGTGCAATCAACTGCAGGTCGCGGCGGGTCATGTCGAGGCCACAAGCGTAGCCATAAATAATATCGTCAGCCTCCTCTTCAGCCACCATAAAGCCTGGCTTATCAATAGCGACAACAAACTCCATCTCGTAGTGGTAGTTGTTACTTTTGAGGGGATAATCGATGGTGCTGCCACTCGGAATAAGGGCACTCTTGGCATCCTTCAAAAAGTAGAAAGGCTCCATCGTGTTCTTATCCACGGGCGCACCCATCTCTTGTGCATGTGCCATGTAGTTGCGGCCTACACAGAAGATACGGTTTACTGGGAAACGTGTCTCTGTGCCAACTATCTCAGCCGTCGCCTGAGGCTGCGGGGCGAACAATAGGTTATCGCTCATCTAATCATTCTCATTCAGTAGCAATTAAAAAATACCCAGATTCTCGTGCAGAGAACTCTCCTCTGTCAGAGATCTAACGAGCCTAGTTAATCATGTCCGGCTGGTTAGCCGCTGCTGCTCGCTGAAACTCCGGCAGCGCTATACAGCGCTCGTATATCTCCATCGCTTTGGGGTAAGCGCTCATATCGCAATTAAATCGGACAGCATTGGTCACTTGCGGAATTAGACATACGTCCGCCAAAGTTGGCGATTCACCGAAGCAGAACGAACCAAAACCATGTTTATTGAGATGAGCCTCGACCGCTTGCATCCCTTCAGCAATCCAGTGCCTATACCACTGATCCTTCTGCTGATCGCTAGCGCCAAGCTCCCCCTGAATGTACGCCAGTACTTTCAAGTTATTTACCGGATGAATGTCACACGCGATTATATTGCACAACTCTAGCACGCGCGCTTTGGCAAGCGCGTCCAGAGGCAAGAGTGCGGGTTGCGCAAAAGAGTCTTCTAAGTAGTTGAGAATCGCCATAGATTGGGTGATCTCCTCACCCTCATCTGTCACCAGTACTGGGACACCCTTGCCTGGATTGAGCTTGATATAGCTCTCGCTACGCTGCTCACCAGCACGAAGGTTGACACCATTATAGTTATACTCCAGCCCTTTCAACGATAGGGCGATACGCACGCGGTAGGATGTTGAGCTGAAACAGAAACTATAGAGTTGCATGGCGCCCCCAGCTAAATTGTTGTTATCTACAACGATTATTGCCGATTTCGATTCGAATAAAAACCGCACAGATCAACGAATCTGTGGGTACTACAGAATAGGTCATTCCAGAAACTCATGTGTTATGAGTTTAAGTAGCACCCAATGTGTTGCAATCGCTTGCAATGGCTTACAAAGGGGCAGATCATAAAAACTATTGTCCTAGAAGTCGCAACTAGAACAACCCCAGTACCAACAGCATGGCTAGACACTATGGGACGGTACGTAAGCGAATTAGACCGTATGAGACCATATGAATAGTTGGGTACTACCGCATAACCTGCTGGATCAGATGATTACGCACCGCTCAGGTGATACGCTCTACTTTTTGTTTGATAGAGAGCTTGCAAAGAGTGAGAACTCAGTAGTCCTTCTGCTGCGCAGCATTACCGCAGGTGCCAAAGCCATGGGGGTTCGCGCCAAGCTTGAGCTGCAAGCTGATGAGATCATAGGGTTCAATCAGCGCACAAACTGCGCCAAAATTCTGCTGAAATACAGCTTCAAAAACAGACTGGGCAAAGTAGAGCTATTCGAGCGAGATTAATCTTAGCCCCGTGGTGAGGTTCGTGAACTCTTTTAGCCTGTGGGGATAAACGGTAACTAAGCCAAACTAGGCTTGCTCTACCGCAAGAAATGCACCAGCGACCTTACGCAACTCCGATAGACAGTCGATCTCTGTGCGTTCAGATGTATCGAGTACGTAGTCTGCTTGGCGGTATTCTGCGTCACGCTCTTCGAGGATCAGCTTAAGATCATCAATAGCCTCTTTGAAACCATCCATCGGACGCATATCGCCCTGAGCCATGACTCGACGCAGATGCTCCTCAGGTGAGGCTTTTACCCACACCGAGAAGAAGTTCTCCAGCCGAGAGTTGAAGGTCTCAGTTTGCGAAACTAGGGAACCGCCTGTTTCAAGAACGACGGGCTCATTCATATCGAGCACGTGCTGTAGCGCTTGTGCCTCCACGCGACGGAACTTCTTCTGACCACCGAGATCTAGAATCTCAGCCACCG
>JABXHP010000288.1 GCA_013373575.1 Oceanospirillaceae bacterium
GAAAGAGTTTTTAGAATCTGTTAAAGGTAAGTTGCCTATTCTCTCATGCGGAACAACTCTTGGATCGCTCCAAAGGATGGGAATCAAGCCTGATTTGCATGTAGAGCAAGAGCGGGCTCTGAGTACCTTCCATTGGGTAAAAAACGACACTACAAGTGAATTCCGCAAAGGTATACGTTTTGTAGCGATGAATACAGTGTATCCGGCGGTCTTAGATCTGTTTGACGACCCTAAGATCTACGTAAAACCCAACGATTTAGGCTGTCAATTTCTTATTGAAAACATGGTAGAGAGAGAGGGTAATTCAATTGCAGTTGCCGATTGCGGCAATCCAACGGTTACTAACTTCGGAGCCTCATTAGCAATGTTGCTAGGGTACCGAAACGTTATATTGATTGGTGTGGATTTGGGTATGCGAGATCCAGAAGATCATCATTCAAAATACAGCGTGTACTCTACTACAGATACCTTGGTAAAGAATTTTAAAGAAAAAATATTATCAAGAGGTTATTTCAAGCAGGCTGCAAATTTTGGTGGCTCTGTTTACACAACTACGGTGCTAGATAAGAGTAGGATGTCTTTTGAAGATATTATAAAACGCTATAAAATGAAGTTCTTAAATACAAGTGATGGTGTTTTAATAAAAGGCTCGCTTCCTGTGGATATTGACGATGTCTCTGTTGGTGATTTAGACGGTAGTGCAATTGATAATTTAGACTCTAGATTGGATAAAGCATTTTCTAGAAGTGTTGTAAGTCTAGAGGATAAAGAAAGTGTTGCCAATCGTTTGAGTATAGTAGAGGTATATATAAATGGTGCATTTGATATTTTAAATCGCCCTGTAAGAACAACAGCTGATGTGCATTTTTTACTTCGAGATCTTCATTATTACACTAAAAATTACAGAAAAAGTAATGTATTCTTTTACACGCTAATAAAAGGAACTGTGGAGTATTTTCAAAGTATTGTAACCTCGAACATATACTTTTGCGATCCGATTGGTGTTCCTGCGCTATATAGTGATTATATTGCTATATTTAGAAAATATATGGCGATTATATCGGCAGATATGTTACATAATATTTTTGATTTTTCAGAATTTAATAGCTATGAGCAAATGACGAAATGATGTCTGCTAGGATTTAAGGTAGATTTTAGGATGAGTACTTTAGCGATAATTCCTGCTCGCGGGGGATCTAAGGGTATACCCAAAAAAAATATTAGGGATATGGCAGGTAAGCCTCTCATTGCCTGGAGCATCAAGCAGGCTTTAGAGGCCGACTGTATTGATAGGGTTATGGTATCTACAGATGACGATGAGATCGCCGCGATAGCCACTAAATGCGGTGCTTTGGTACCCTTTCTTCGTCCTGAACATCTTTCGACTGACACGTCAACAACGGAATCTGCCCTATTACATGCCCTTGGTTGGCTTCAGGTTAATGAGGGCTATCGACCAGATTACGTCGTGTTGCTACAGCCAACCTCTCCATTTAGATCGAAACATGTAATCGACAAAGCGTTCCAGTATTTAGTCCAGATGGAGGCTGACAGTCTAGTCTCAGTTTGTGAATTCTGGCATTTTTTATGGACTGGTGGAGACCAACCGCGAGCGCTTTACGATTTTCAGAACAGGCCTAGAAGGCAGGACATAAATGCAGAAGATATAAGGCTTAAGGAAAACGGGTCGATTTACATAACGAAAACCGAAGTTCTCGAAGTTGAGAACAATCGTCTTGGAGGGAAGATCTGTACATTTCGAATGAGTGAGGCGGAGAGTTTTGAAATAGACACCGAGTTAGATTGGGCTATAGTTGAAGCGATCATGGATCGGCAAATAGAGTTTAGGTATGTTGATAAGTAGAAAAATTTCTGACTTTTTGGTATTCGAAACTGAGTCGATCTTTAAAGCCTTAGAAAAACTAAACAGTAATAAACATCGCGTTGTTTTTATTCTAAGCGAGGGAGGTGTCCTAGAAGGCTCACTTTCTGACGGTGACTTCAGGAGATGGCTTACTTCAACACCTGACTTCGATCTTCAGCGCGAGGTTAGAGAAGTTATGTTTGCTGGCGTAAGATTCGAAAGTATTGACGCTCATGCAGATGCTATAGAGTCCTGCTTTTCAGGTGCTATCGAAATAGTACCTTTAGTTGATCTTTCGAAACGGCTCGTGGCTGTTGCCTTTAAAAGTCGCGATGGTCTGACGATCGATGGTAGATTGATCTCTCCAAAAAGTCCTGCCTACATCATTGCGGAGATCGGTAATAATCACAATGGTTCATTAGCTAGAGCCAAATTGTTAGTCGACCACGCTAAGCAAGCTGGAGCGGACTGTGCAAAATTTCAAATGCGACACATGTCTGCTCTATATGTGTCGGGAGCTAAAAGCGATCACTCTGCAGACCTAGGTGCACAATATACACATGACATACTTAGCAAGTTTCAACTAAATGATCTCGAGATGTATGAGGTATTTGATTACTGCAGATCAAAGGGAATAACGCCTCTGTGTACACCTTGGGACCTGGAAAGCTTAGCTGTATTGGAAGAGTACGGTATGCCGGCATACAAAGTTGCATCAGCTGATTTGACAAATCATCAACTAATCAACGCACTGATTGACACCGGCAAGCCTCTGATCTGCAGCACTGGTATGAGCACCGAGATAGAAATTAGAGATACAGTTCGTTTGTTGCGACGTCGTGGAGCTAACTTCGTACTACTACACTGTAACTCTACTTATCCAACCCCCTATAAGGACGTCAACTTATCATATATCGAAAGACTCACGGAGCTCGCAGGCAGCTTTGTCGGTTATTCGGGCCATGAAAGGGGGGTGGAGGTACCAGTCGCTGCCGTGGCGTTAGGAGCAAAAGTTATCGAGAAACATCTAACTATCGATCGTGAATTAGAGGGCAACGACCACAAAGTCTCCTTACTCCCAGAAGAGCTTGAAATGATGGTGAGTATGATCCGAAACGTTGAGGTTTCATTAGGACGCGTTAAAAACAGGGAGATCTCTCAGGGTGAGTTAATTAATAGGGAGAATCTTGCAAAGAGTCTGGTTGCAAAGGTATTCATAAAGAAGGGTGAAACGATAACTGCAGAAAAAATAACTGTTAGAAGCCCTGGACAGGGCCTTCAACCAATTTACAGTGAACATTTAATCGGTAGAACTTCGCACAGGGATATTGATTGTGGAGGATTTTTCTACGAATCTGACATGAATGATATTCCAATATTACCACGAGCATATAGTTTCACTCGACCATTTGGTATTCCTGTTCGTCTTCATGATTATCAAGCCCTGGTTCAATGCTCAAATTTCGACTTTGTTGAGTTTCATCCAAGTTATAATGACCTCTCATTAGAGCTATCAAAGTACATAAAAACACCGCAGGAAATAGGATTCGCAGTGCATGCCCCAGAGCTATTCGAGGGAGATCATATCTTGGATCTTGCTTCAGATAGTGATGTTTATAGGGCAAGATCGATAGCTGAAATGAATCGTGTATGTGATGTTACACGAGCACTCAAAGCCTACTTCCCTAAAACATCAAAGCCACTGGTAATCGTAAATGCTGGGGGCTTTACTAATAATGGTTTCATTGAAGACTCTGCTTATCGAGCTACGCTGTATAAGCGCATTTCAGAATCTTTAAAGGAGGTAAATGAGGAAGGAGTAGAGATTGTTATTCAAAGTATGCCGCCTTTTCCTTGGCATTTTGGTGGGCAGAGCTATCATAATTTATTTGTGTCTGCACCAGAAACTCTAAGCTTTTGCCGTGCACATAATCGCCGAATTTGTCTTGACATTTCGCATACAATGATGGCTTGTAATCATTATGGTTGGTCTTTAAAAGATTTTATCGAAGCAATTGGAGATTATGTGGCTCACCTGCATATTGTGGATGCTATCGGTGTCGATGGCGAAGGTATACAAATCGGTAAGGGCGATGTGAACTTTACAATGTTAAAAAATGTTCTCTCTAAAGAGTGTCCGGATATTCCATTTATTCCTGAGGTTTGGCAGGGTCATAAAAATAAAGGAGAAGGTTTTTGGAGTGCTCTAGAATTTCTCGAGGAATATTTTTGATAAGTGCCAGTGACAGTATAATAGAGGTAATAAACTCGTAAAATGAATAGCGGCTTGCAATTTTCAGTAAATAAAATTTTAAATCACTACCTCACTAAAACTATAAAATCTGATGAAAACCTCTCTGGATATCTATCAAATAATATCTGTGAGTTAATCTCTGAGATCTATAATTCCTTCCCCCGAAGGGTTGATGACGACGGTTACGATTACATATGTGTCGAGCCATTGAGCGTTGAAGTGAGTAAGGACGACCCTTCCTACCGAGTGATAGTTGAAATAGCAGATATTTTTAATTCCCTTCCACGAAGCTATTTCAAGGCTGTAATACTTCATGGAAGCTATGGCGATAATACGCCAGTAGCTGGTTGGTCTGATATTGATATATTTTGTGTTTTAAGTAGGGAATTAGCAACCTGTCCAGAATCCTTAAAAAAGCTTCGTAGAGAGCTAAATAAAATCCATAAATTAATGCTACTAGTTGATCCTTTGCAGCATCACGGCGTGCAAATCGTAACAGAGTACGATTTGAATAACTACTCTTCGAATTTTGTTCCTATGGCTGCGCTCGCTAAAGGTCGGAGCTTATTAGCTAGTCAGAGTGTTGTTCTTAGGTACAAAGCCAATAAACAAATAACTAATAATTCTGCTGAGATTGTAGTAAATAATTTGCTTTCTGCTAAGGATTCCGGTGAATTTAAGACTCATTCAAAAAGTGGTATATACCTCCCGTACAACCGTTCAGAAGGTCATTACATGTACCAGCTGAAATACTTCATTAGTATGAATCTGCTTTTTCCTGCACTTTTTCTTTCGGATATAAATTGTCCATGCCATAAAGCAGATTCTTTTGATAAATTTTACCGGTTGGTGCCCCCAGAAGCGTCTAGATGGTGGAAGATTCTTGAGGAAATTAGAATTCAGTGGGGTATTAGAGAAGGGCGCAGTTATGTTCCAAATAAGATACCTTCGTGGGTAAGTGATGCTATTGGCGAGTGTTATTTCGATATTGCTATAAACTCTATGAAATTAGCACTGGAGAGTGAAGTTTATAAAGCTCGGGTTGGTGGGTAATACCTTTTGGAAAATTCGAATTGTAGAATTGTTGGTCTTCCTTTCGTATCTGAAATGAGAGACGATTCAGTTTTTAAATCTACAGACCGCTTGCTACAGGTTTTTTTTGATAATTCGTCTGAGGTTTTGGCTATTTATGAATACGGAAGTCGTACTCATCCGCATATTAGTGATATAGACTTAATATTAGTATGTAGTAATAAAATAGTTGAGAGAGAAATATTTGAAAGTTCTTTGTCAAGTCTCAAAGATTCACTAGATGGTATAGGTGCTAGGAATGATGCATCTATAATGGTTATGAGTAAGGATTTTTTCAGTAATTTGCTTTATGTAGATAAACCTACGACGTCACTTCTGTTTGGTGATGATTTGGAACAGGTAGTATTTAACGAAGATATACTGAGATTTCGGGATTTGACTAATATTATAGAATGGATAGCTTGGAATCATTATAAGTATAAACATATGCTTAAATGTGATTCGGTAGATGCAGGTCCAGCACTTCGGTTTTTAAAATGTATGGGGTACTCACTAGATTCTGCAATAAATGCTCTTGGCTATTCCGAGAAATCTTATGTTTCCAAAAGCAAGTCTTTCCGAGATGCGTGTGTTTTGGGTCTTAAGACTAATCAGGATTTGTCTGATGAATTAAGTATATATTTCGAAAATTTAATGCGCATTGGTGAGGAATTATCACCGATTTATATAAAATTATGCTGCGAATTTTCCTACAGAGATATTTCTCATCCAATTGAGTTTCTTGAGTCTATCAGCCCCGCTTCGGTCGATTCTTTCGATTTACCTTTGATCTATTTTATGACTTGGAATATCTACGCCGAGCGGGAAGGTCATGTGGCTGAAAAGATAAGGCACTCACTCGGAAAAAGCAGGGCGAGAGTGCCAAATGCTAATAGTCATTATATGGCGTATCTTGAGCGACGATTTTCGCTGATTCAGTCGCATATTACTTACCTTAACGAAAATGTATCTACTGGCAGTGCCTTTAAACTAGGTTGGTTTAGGTAGTCCATAATAATTCTGCAAGCAGCATGTACTTCAAACTGATGCTCTTGCAACAAGTGTGTCAGTAGAGTCTATTTTTTGTAAAGATGCTTCGTAAGCAGCCGTTAGCAACTGAGTATCAATGGCATTTAGTGAAGTTTTGTGTCCTCCAGGTGCCTGCGTGCTTAGCCACCCTAAGTGATTTGACAACGGATAGCGTTGAATGCCTTCAATTATGTCCACCTGAAACCCTGCTGCCGTTAGTATTTTATGGAGTGAACTTCTCGTATGCAAAATGAGGTGGGGTGACCATAAGGTGAATTTCTTAAAACTTTTGCAATTTAGATTATTTAGTAAAAAATCGTTGGCATGAGGTACTTCTACTATTAGCGCGCTTCCTGGACTTAGCTTCGTTCTTATCGAAACAAGTATGTCTAGCGGATTCTCGAAATGCTCTAGAGTATGAAATAAGAAAAGTGTGTCGATCTTGAAGTCGATTGGTGAAAGATCTGAGTAGCAAGAAATACCTTCTTTATTTAGAGCTTCCCGATACGATTTTTGGAGTTCAATTCCCGCATATTTTCGCGTTTTTCCTTTTGACGTCCGCAGGAAGTCTCCTGTACCACATCCAAAGTCGACTATATTTTTATCTGTATAGTATGCTCGGTATTGGGTTATTCGTCTTTCGGTGTCATATTCTCTATCTAAGTTGCTTCTGATATTTTGGTCTTTATATTCCCCTTCGCTGTAAAATGTTTCTCCGCAGTAGTAATCATCTATGTATATGACTCCGGAAACTGTATCACGCCATACGTTAAGATTTGATTTATCGCGAGTTTCAGTACTAAAAATTTCTCGTGACTGTAAGGATGTCTCCCCTAAGCTCTTTAATAGTTCAAATATTTCGCTCACTAGATATCCTCCTGGTGTAACACGAATAGCTACGATAAGAGTATAGCGGTCAATATACGTTCCCGAAACACGGTATATCAATAATGGCCCCCTTAAAAAATTCAATGCTCAGTTGGGGTGCGCCAATAATTTGACGTCATGGTCCGGAGAGGTTAATGTTGACAGGAAATTGTCACTTCGAGTGTGTGCTAGATGTCCACGTTACCTAACGAGCTACTAATAATTGATGATGACCCTGATCGGCTGATGACGTTAGCTGCTTGCGCAGAGTTCGTTGGTATTGAAGTGCAGGGATACGACTTCGTTACCTGGCTGCAACAAGCCAAGGGTGCCGATCTTTCCAGAGTTGCGCTTGTCTGCCTTGGGGAAAGTAACCTTCCCCTTGCCCTCAGCAAACTGCTGGCGCAGTTTAATCTTGATGGTCGCGATATTCCCAAACTGTTATTGGTCGACTGGCCAGAGCTTAACAGCGCGCAGTACGCCCGCTCTCATGTTCTGGGGCAGTTATCCGAGCCTTTCCAGATGGCGGACCTACTGGATCGACTGCATCAGTCGCAGCGGCTATTGAGTGAGCTAGTAACTAAACCGGTGATGGCTGATTTCGATGGGTTTGTGGGTCGCTCCGCTCCGATAGAGCAGATTCGACAGCTAATGACTCAGGTAGCGCCGCGCGACATTTCAGTAATGATTACGGGCGAGTCTGGAACTGGCAAAGAGGTGGTTGCGCGCTGTCTGCACAACTCCTCCCCACGTGCGCCGGGTCCCTTTGTGCCGGTTAACTGTGGTGCCATTCCACCCGATCTCTTAGAAAGCGAACTCTTTGGGCACGAGAAGGGCGCGA
>JABXHP010000334.1 GCA_013373575.1 Oceanospirillaceae bacterium
ATTGAGCGTATCGAGCA
Source organism: Oceanospirillaceae bacterium (assembly GCA_013373575.1). GTDB lineage: Bacteria > Pseudomonadota > Gammaproteobacteria > Pseudomonadales > Balneatricaceae > Marinobacterium_E. The sequence goes on from JABXHP010000334.1 coordinate 18, forward strand.
GAGTTCGGGCGCGCTGATCGCCACCTTGCGCCGAGCGCATTAACCACTCTTCACCGACACGGCGAGCTTTGTTGCTTCCCAGCCCCGTAAGGTAACTAATACCCACCAGATATTGAGCTTGCGCATCATCGGCTTCGGCAGCCTGAAGGCTCCAGTAAATACCTCGCATTGGCGCTCGGGTTACACCATAGCCGTTGTAGTATATCTCACCTAAGGTCTGCATCGCGGGAGTGTACCCCTGGTCTGCCGCAGCAGAGAGCCAACGACGAGCTTCGACATAATCCACTGCAGTACCCCGCCCAAGATAGTACCCCATCCCAAGCATGTACTGAGCCTCTTTGAGCCCCAGCTTTGCCGCAGTCTCAAAGTAGTCTAATCCAAGCGCGTAATTCTGCGTCTCGCCCAGTCCCTGGGTGTAGCGCATACCCACCGAATAGGCCGCCCTGGCATCGCCGTTATCGGCAGCGGAAGCGAGCTCGCGGGTGGAGTCGCTGGCAGTGATAAGCGCCACTTGCTTACACCCCGATAGGGTCAAAGCAGCACCAATTAATAGGCTTGAAAAAACTTTCGCTTTAAATCTCAACATACTGATTTCACAAATCTCTTTATAAAATTTAGCCCTATATAGCGAAGATATAACGAAATAGTTACCTGAGCCGCTTGCCCAGCTCTTACTATCTCTAATACTCTTGAGCTTAGACGATCTAGAGCTATCCATGGGGTGATCTACATGAATAAAACCAAAGCGACACTGTTAGCCGCGCTATTGACCGCATCAACCTCAACCTGGGCTGAAACACCAGTTGATAAGTACCCGGAGTCGCTGCTCTACTCCAAACCCGTACAAGTATCAGATAACGTCTGGTCGGCGATTGGTCAGCTCAAGTTCTACACCTACGAAAACGCCGGTCACAACAATAACCTATCGTTCGTTATTGGCGACGAGGCGGTGATGGTCGTAAACGGCAGTAGCGCCTACCTGCTCGCTAAAGCCCTACACGATGAGATCAAGCAGATCACCGATCTACCGGTGAAGTACGTAGTTGACGAGAACGGCCAGACGCACGCCTCCGGCGGCAACAACTATTGGAAAGAGCAAGGCGCCACGATTATCGCTCATGTAGACGCTGCCGAAGAGATTGAAAATCATGGACCCCAAGGGCTAGAGCGCCTTAACGAACTCCTTAAAGAACGCATCGAAGGCAGTGAGATCATTCCCGTTGATGAGACCTTCGATGAGAGCATGACGCTCGATCTAGGCGGTTTAGAAGTTGAGCTACTCCATTTGGGCCCCGCCCACTCAGCCGGCGATATCAGCGTTCATGTACCCAGCGAAAATGTAGTTATCGCCGGCGATATCGCCTTCCATCAGCGCATGCTGCCAGTATTCCCAGAGACCAATACGGCTGACTGGCTAGAGACTTGGGTGAATGAATTTACGCCACTGGCGCAGAACGCCATTATTATCCCGGGACATGGCGACCCCACGGACTTTACCCAGGTTGACACCTATACTCGTGGCTACCTCGAATATCTGCGTGGCAAAGTTGCCGAGTTACTCGATGAAGGCGGCACCCTTGCTGATGCTTATAATATCGATCAAAGCGAGTACATGTTCCTAGAGACTGCCGATGAATTAGCGGGTAAAAACGCCGGGCGTATTTTCGAAGCGATGGAGTGGGAGTGACCCCAAGCTTCACCCTACGCCCTTACCAACAGCAGGCGGTTGATGCGACGTTAACGCACTTCCGCCGCAGCGCCTCCAGCGCCCTACTGGTTCTACCCACCGGTGCTGGCAAAAGCTTAGTCATTGCCGAACTCGCCCGACTAGCGAAGCGCAAAATCCTTGTGGTAACCCATGTGCAGGAGCTAGTAGAGCAAAACGCAGCCAAATTTGCGGCCCTTGGTCGGGCTCCTGGTATCTACTCCGCTGGCCTAAAACAGCGCGACACCACGCCCCAAGTGGTGTTTGGCTCTATCCAATCCGTGGCTGCCAACCTTGGGGAGTTCGCTGCGCAATACTCGCTCCTAATTGTTGATGAAGCGCACCGCATTAGTGACAACTCTGAGTCACAATATCAGCAGTTGATCAGCCACTTAAAGCAGCTAAACCCTGGGCTAAAAGTGCTCGGCCTTACTGCCACCCCCTACAGGCTCGGTTATGGTTGGATCTATCGATACGACTATCGGGGCTTTGTGCGCTCAGAATCAGAGCGAATCTTCGAGCACTGCATCTATGACCTGCCGTTACGCTCATTGATAAAACAGGGCTATCTCACTACGCCCAAACTGGAGAAGCCGGCAATTGCCCAATACGACTTCTCCGCCCTTCGCCCCAATCGGGATGGGCTCTACGCCGAAGCCGATCTGAATGCCCTGCTCTCCCAATGCCCCCGTGTCACTGAGGCTATATGCCGCCAGGTTATCGCGCTAAGCGAAGGTCGCAGCGGGACCATGATATTCGCAGCCACTGTGAAGCACGCCAAGGAGATACTCGGTTACCTCCCCGGGGCGGAAAGCGCACTGGTGATCGCCGAAACAGAAGCGAGCGCGCGACGCGAAATTATTACCCGCTTTAAGGCCCGCAAGCTTAAATTTTTGGTAAACGTCTCGGTGCTTACGACAGGTTTTGACGCCCCGCATGTGGACCTCATTGCACTCTTGCGCCCTACCCAGTCTGTCAGCCTATTCCAACAGATGGTTGGGCGTGGGCTGCGCTTAAGTGAGGGCAAGAGCGAGTGTCTCATCTACGACTACGCCAACAACGGCATTGATCTCTATGACCCCGAAGTGGGCGAGCCTAAACCTGCACCTGATACGGAGCCAGTACAGGTGTTCTGCCCTGAGTGTGGCCACGCCAACCTCTTTTGGGGACGGACAGACGCGGAAGGGGAGGTGATTGAGCACTTTGGCCGGCGCTGCCAGGGGTTGCTGCAGTCACAGGAGCAGTGCAGCTTTCGCTATAAATTCAAGCGCTGCGCCAGTTGCGGCAGCGAAAACGATATCGCAGCGCGCAGCTGCCACGCCTGCGCGGCGGACCTAATCGACCCGGATGAGCTAATAAAACGCGCCCTATCACTTAAAGACCACAAAGTAATTCGTTGTGCAGGTGTCAGCACAAAAGAGGAGGCAGGTAGCCTACGCCTTACCTACCACGATGAGGATGGTCAAACGCTCTCAGAGAAGTTTGATCTGTCGAATGCCAAACAGCGGGCACTGTTCAACGCACTTTTTGGTCGTCGCGCTGGCACTGCGCAAGCGCCGACCACCTTCCAAACAACGGATGAGGTTCTAAGCCACCACTCCCCACTCCCCCACCCTGATTTTGTTATCTCACGCAAGCAGGGGAAGTTTTGGCGCATCGCCGAACGACTATTTGACTATCAAGGCCCATACCGCCGCGCACACGAACTTTAGTTCAGATAGCGAGAATTATTGGCACAAGTATTGCTCTAAAAATAACAGCAGGATAGCGATTGCCCACTCGACAGGCAAAATTAAGAGAGCAACTGGATGCACCCAACCAAGATATCAAGCAGCGAAGCGCAGCCTAAACCTATGCAATCTCGTGCTGAGTCCAGCAGAACCGAGCTTGATATGACCGATATCCAGCAGAGGGGTATCGCGCTCTTTGCGCTAGTGCTTATCGCCGCAATACTCACTAAGGTGCTGCCTATCTATTTCGATGACGCTACAGCGCCCGTACAGAGCTTGATACTACCTCCCCTTGCCGTGCTGCTCTGCAGTTACACTCTAGTCAGGGCAGCTCAGGGGCGATGGCAGAGCGATAGGCTGATACAATTTTTTATCTGGTTAATGTTACCAACGCTATTTGTTGGCGTGTCATTCGCTTATGGAGCACCCTACGCCGCACTTCTGACTATATTCCCACTTGCATTCTTACTGGTACCGCGCAGGCTATTCAAACTATACGCAGTGATCGGGCTGGTACCAATGACTCTGCTTGCTTATCAACTACTGCCGACAGATCTTCGCTACTTCGGTATTAATACCGTGTTATTCACAGCGCTGACCCTAGCCCTGCTGAGGCAACTACTCGATTATCCACAGAGAGGCTCGTGTTCGCATGCGCGCCAAGTACGGCAGACTTCGCTGGCAGTTGCTGCAAGTATTGCCGTGTTCGCACTCAACGGCTGGTTGAACAATGATGGGGCCTCTGTCTATGCAGCACTTCTTCTGGGGATTGCTGTTTTATTTGCAGCAAGAGGCGCAACTCTCTCGCGGGAGAAACTACTTCACAACTCACACCAACGACTTGTGCTTGCTATTTTTGCTGCCATCGCTGCTTTCGAAATAGTCTACGAAGGCATGACTTCTGCGGCACTAGTAGCGCCATTGCTGGTGCTGGGCTACCTGGTTGTCACTGTCGCACTTGCCCGCCTCCTCGGTTTAAGCCTCGCTGTTTTATTGGCGGTTAACCTCTTTTACTCAATAGATTTAGAGGGCGCCGCCAACGCGCTCAGACTGCTGCTAGGCACGGGTGTAATATGGTTCTTTGTTGATCAGATTAGTCAGCGCCTGTTACACGCCCAGCAGGACAGTACGAATGAGCAGCGCACCAATTGGCGCACGATTGGAATGAGAGCCGGGCAGATATTCACGGCTAGTGCGGTCCTGGTGGGCATGGTAGCGGTGCCAATTGTTGAGAAAGTTAACCGCGACCAGCTTCAACCTGCAATAGTAGGGGCCCAAGGCGATGCAGACCAAAACATTGCACAGTTCAGCGCCTCGCTCTCCAATCTTGCGAGCCAAGTCAGCCTGATGGCCAACATGGATGATCTACTCAACTATGCCACCGCTCCTACCCCACTTTCAGAGCGTGCCCTAACTAGCTTTTTAGTCTCTATGGCGGATATGCGACGTCAGATGGTACAGCTACGCTATCTCGACCCCACAGGGAAAGAGCTAGTCAGAATCAACGGTGGGGAGGAGATTATCATCGTTCCTCCAGCACAGCTTCAGGACAAGGGTAGCCGACCCTATTTCAATTCTGGTATGCGACTTAATCCCGGAGAGTTATATTTCACGAGGATAGAGCTAAACCGCGAGAACGGCGTGGTATCACAGCCAGCCATGCCAGTTTTGCGAGTTGTAGCACCGGTGTTTGATCTGATTGGGAATCGCAAAGGGGTGTTTGTCGTAAACTTTGACGCACAAGCACTACTCAATGACTTTGGGAGATACGACCCGCACAGCGGTGAAGAAGAGATATATCTTCTGGACAAAGAGGGCTTTGCACTCGTTGCTCCCCCAGAACAGAGCCTTGTAGCCTTCTCCAGTGGGCCAAGGGCGGATAACTTTGCTCGGTGGCAGCCTGAGCTCTGGACAGAGGTCGCATTAGCCGAGCGCGACTATCAACTGACCGATGAGACGCTTGACACGTTTAGGGCATTTAACCCTCTGCAGCACGTGATATTGGACCTGCAGCAGCGTGGCGAACTCCCCACCGATCTGAGTCAGGAGTTACAACAGCAGATTCAAGCTTTAAAGATGCACGCCGTTCAGCGCTTGCCACTTTCAGCGCTTAACAGCTCTAACATACTGCTCTCACCCGCGGGTATTTTTTGGATTCTTGTAACCCTAATTTTGCTAGCAGCGTTTGCCGTCGTACTCTCGTATCTTATAGAGCGTCAGCAACGCCTCAGCGAGCAGCGCAGCCTTTTGATAAAGCAGGGAGAACGTTTGCACCAAGCACTTATCGATGCGCAAGCCGCAACTGCAGCCAAAGGGCGTTTTCTAGCCACGATGAGTCACGAGATACGTACACCCTTGAACGGCGTCATCGGTATGCTTGGGTTAGCCCAGGATGAGATAGAGGATCCGAAAACCAAACAGCGACTCACCACAATTGCGCAATCCGCCGATGCACTCAAACTTATTGTAGATGATATCCTCGATATCTCTCGCCTCGAGGAGGGCCGCCTAGAGATTAGCACCGCCCCATTCGCCCCCACCGAACTGCTAAAATCTGTCCAACAGCTATTCGCCCCCGCGGCACAGCAGAAAGGGCTGCAGTTTGAGGTAGAGGCTACAAACCCAGAGCTCTACCTACTCGGAGACACTCACCGCCTTAAGCAGGTACTAAGCAACCTTGTGGGTAATGCGGTCAAATTTACTCAAACAGGCCAGATTAGGCTTAGCTCAACGCTGACGCTAGGCGCTGAAAACCGCAATATCTGGCAGCTTGTGGTCGAGGACAGCGGCATTGGTATGAGTGACGAGCAGATGTCGCGTCTATTCCAGCCCTTTACCCAGGCGGACGACAGCATCACGCGCCGTTATGGTGGCTCAGGTTTGGGGCTCTCAATCTGCAAACAGTTAGTTGAGTTGATGGGTGGTAGTATCAGCGTCAGTTCAGAACCCGCAAAAGGGTCACGCTTCTGCATAGAGTTGGACGTTGAGACTGTAGAGCCGCCTTCAGAGGTTCAAGACGAACAGAAGCCGCTGACCCCTTACGAGCGAACAAAGCCTATAGCTGGCGCAAAGATCCTCTTGGTAGACGACTCACCCACCAACAGAGTTGTTGCCAAAGGCATATTAGAACGAATGGGTATGCTGGTAGAGTGCGCTGTAGATGGTGGTAGCGCCCTTGCAGCGCTGGCAAAGCACACGCCAGACCTCGTGTTACTGGATATCCACATGCCCGACATGGATGGCTTTGAAGTTGCACGCCAAGTTCGACAGGGAGTTTGCGGTGCGGCGTCACAGCCGGTCGCTATCGTGGCGCTCACAGCTGCTGCCTTTGAGTCAGACCGTGAAGCTGCACGCGATGCCGGAATGAATGGTTTTCTTACCAAACCTTTAAATGCAGATGACCTTGCATCTGCACTTCTTCGCCTACTTAAGCCAGCTGTACAAGATCCAATGAAATGATGAGACGAGAGACACGTATTGCACTTTTCTGCCTAGCACTGTTGGGCTATGAAGCCTGTGCCGAGGCCGATGCTCAGCGCTTGAGAATCTATAACTGGAGCGACTACATCGCGCCAGATGCGATAGCTCAGTTTGAGGCAGAGACGGGAATTAGCGTAACGCTGGAAACCTTCGACAGCAGTGAAATTCTCATGTCGAAGATCCTCGGTGGGCAGCTCGACTACGACCTGATTGTCCCTAGCAATGATACGCTCCATAGTGCTGTCACACTTAATGCTGTTCAAAGACTGAACCATGAATGGCTAACTAACCTTAATCACCTAGACCAAGACTTAACCTCCCTGCTGTCGACTACAGATCCAGATAGTCTCTATGGCGTCCCCTACTTATGGGGAACAACGGGTATGGGGGTGAACGTCGATAGAGTCCTTGAGATACTCGGACCCGATGCACCTATCAACTCCCTCGCCCTTATCTTTGATCCACAATACGCGCAGCCGCTTTCGCACTGCGGCATAACTCTGCTGGATTCACCGACTGAAGTGCTACCGGTGGCACTCTCTTATCTCGGTATAGAACGCGGCACTCAAAACCGCACAGCCTTCAAGCGCGTAGATGAGCTGCTCGCCAGTATCTACCCCTATATCCAGGGATTTGAGTCTAACGCAAACAAATATCCAGACGCGCTAATTGAGGGCGAGAGCTGTGTGGCTCTGGGGTATTCGGGAGACCTTATATCGGCAGAATATAGTGCAAAGGAGCGCGGCATAGATGTGCGCTACACGATTCCAGTTGAGGGCGCAGAGCTCTGGTTTGATATGCTCGCAATCCCTGCAAATGCAGAGAATGTGGAGAACGCCCATAAGTTTATAAACTTTATGCTTCGACCTGAAGTTATCGCGAAGACCTCCAACTACCTCGCCTTCGCTAACGCCAATGCAAGTGCAACCCGCTTGGTGGACCCTGCTGTAAGGGAAAATCCGAACATCTATCCAAGCTCTGAGGTACGCGAGCGGCTATCACTGGTTACAACGCGCCCGCTGACAGTCCAGCGCAACATGACACGTAGCTGGACGCTGTTTAAAAACGCGGTGCTATCCAATTAGAGCGCCCTACTAGAACAGCCAACGGGAGCGGCCGACTAGTTGAGCTAGCTTGCCAGATAGATATACATTCCAGCTGAAATAGCCAGTGGGGCAACCCAACCGGGGTGTTTCGACACCCCAATTAAGCGCCCCAGCGATTCCGCCTTATGAGGGTTGAACAACCTTATCGTAGACCGCACTCTCTTTGAGCATTTGATTGATGAGCGCTTGGTGTTCTGGCGCATATTCGTGATTATCCTCCCAGAGTTCATCGAAGCGTATACAACGCACATACTTATGTACGTCGTACTCAAACTGGTGACACTGGGGGTTTTTTACCGCTTCTATTTTCAGGCGCTTAGCTAACTCATCAAGATCGATGAGTGACTCAGGTTTCAGTACAACAAATACGACAAACTTCTCAGCCATGGTTTTATCCTTATAGCGGCAGTTGAGCTATCATCTTAGGGCAAGTTTGCTATTTCGCGCCAGCAATCTTCTGGCCTCTAAAGAAAAAGGAGAGAGAATGGACCCTTTCTGGATAGTTGTGACTGTTATCGCCGTTGTTTTACTTGGCTATCTGATCTCAATTTATAACCATTTAGTTCGATTAAAACATCAGGTGAGCCAATCTTGGTCCAATATCGACGTACTCCTAAAGCAGCGCCACGATGAATTGCCCAAATTGGTAGATAGCTGTAAAGAGCATATGGGCTATGAGTCGCAGACGTTACAGAAGGTGATTGAAGCGCGCAGTGCCGTCTCTGGCGCGCGTGAGTCGGGTAACGTGAAGGCGCTTGGCGCTGCCGAAACATTGCTGCGCCAGAGCCTAGGCTCACTCTTTGCAGTGGTTGAAGACTACCCCGAGCTGCGTGCTTCAGACTCCTTTGTGCATCTGCAGCAGCGTATCACTGGTCTGGAAAACGACATTGCCGACCGGCGAGAGTTTTATAACGATGCTGTCAACAGTCTCAACACCCGTATCGAGCAGTTCCCGGATGTGCTAGTGGCGCGTCGGTTCAGTTTCAATGCCGCTGAGCTATTAAAGTTTGATACCGCTGAGTTAAAAGATCACTCGATCAAGTCGCTGTTCAGTTAATTGTAGTGCCATGTTTATACGGATAGATCCGATCACAGCAGCAGAGTACTGGTGGGCATCAGTTGCGCTCTCGGTGGCGCTCATTATTGCCCTCTTTTGGCTCTTCTATCAGCTACGCGTCTATCGCCTGATTACCGGCACCCCCACCAGCCAACTGCGCTCAGCGGCACAAGGATTCGTTGAGCTTGAAGGCTACTGTGTTGCTAACGCCTACCCGATTACTTCCCCCTACTCCGGCCGCCCCTGTGTCTGGTACGACTGCAAAACCTATAAAAAAGTTAGGACCCAAAAGAGCACCAACTGGAAGCGTATCGACCGCCAAACAAGCCCACACTGGTTCAAAGTGGCTGACCCTACAGGCGAAGCCTGGGTTAACCCCGCAGGCGCCAAAGTACACACTCAGCTTACCAAAACTTGGTACGGCAAAAGCGCCACCCCACAGGCGGGCGGCGGTGGCCTTTTTGGCGACAACTACCGTTTCACAGAGGCGCTGCTTATAGCCGACGGCCCCTTTTATGGTCTCGGGCGGTTGCGCACAGTGAATCCGGAACAGCTGCGCGCCATGCAGGTCCGTGATTGGATGAAACTGAAACGCAAAGCCGGTGCCGATGTTGCAATAATCGACGATAAAGGCGAGGGAAACTCGGTTCTCTTCGGAGACAAACCAACCCTTAACCTGCTGCACAAGCCGCAGCGCTGGGGCTACCCCTTTTTAATATCCGGCACGTCGCAAGAGCGCACAGCCGCCAGCATTAAGTGGCGGATCGTCCTCGGACTCCTCCTCTGCGCAGCACTCACTTGGCTATTGGTAGAGCTGCAATACGCTCCGCTGCTCTGAGCCAGTTCCTCAAAAGCTGCTGGCTCCAGAAACTAAACCTTCACATATATCTGCCGATACCCTCATTGGTACGCAACTTGCTTAGCTCTTCAACGAGCTATAATGAGTAATGTGTGGGGAGCGATCCCGAGGAGTTACCATGACTCATCCAGAGAAATATCTGCAACACCCTAAGGCTATCGGCCTCAAGATTGAACCGAGCCAAGCCTGTACCACCGCCCCAGAGTGTATGCCACTTGGGCTTATTCTTAATGCTCAAGAGCCCTTTAGCAGCGGCGCTTGCATCCGCATTTCCCACCCCAGCCTCTGCCCCGGATCTGAGATTCACGCCCAGGTGATCTGGTGCCGTGGGCAAGCGAGCGGCTTCCAACTGGCAGTAGAGTTCCGTACAGAGG
>JABXHP010000133.1 GCA_013373575.1 Oceanospirillaceae bacterium
CGCCAAAGTCGAGATTGCAGCTTCAGGACGTGCAGCCAGGTTGTGGGCAACCTGATTGATAATCTTTGCAGGGATCAGCGGCTCATCACCCTGTACATTAACGACGATTTCGTCAGCGTAGAAGCCAAGCGTACTCGCCACTTCCTGCAGACGGTCAGTGCCACTGGGGTGATCCGCTGAGGTCATTACCACCTCGGCACCAAATCCGCGCGCTACATCGGCAATACGCTCATCGTCAGTCGCAACTACAACTCTACTCGCCTCACTCTCGCAAGCGCGCAGGTAGACGTGCTCAAGCATCGGTTTACCCGCCAGATCTGCAAGCGGTTTACCCGGGAATCGGGTCGATGCATAGCGTGCTGGAATAACAACTGTGAAGCTCATGAGCCTTCCTGCAGACGTTCATCCGAAGTCAAAGTCCGAGCTTCAGACTCCAACATAACCGGGATGCCATCGCGAATAGGATAGGCAAGCCCGCTCGCCCGACATACCAACTCGCCACGCTCTTTATCCCACTCCAACGGTGCTTTACTCACTGGGCAGACTAGAATATCGAGTAGTTTAGGATCCATTTATCTCTCCGGATTGCCAGGTTGGTTTGCCAATTTTGTTTTTCACCAGCGCTGTTAAACTTGCGCGGATACGCTGTTGTGCGGACTCATCAAGTTGCGCGTCGACACGCAGAGCCCAACAGTTCTCATTCGCTGTTGCCCTACATTTTACCGCATCTTTCTCGGTCATTAGCAAGGTTTTAGCCGAGAGACGAGAAAGCAGTGCGACATCGATAGCGGCGTGATCTGCAAGTGCAGTTGGGGCAGCGTCAAAGCCAAGGTCTGCCAATGTATCGAAAAACCTCTGCGGGTGCCCAATACCTGCCAGAGCATTAACCTCAGCCGTGCCTAACGCTTCCGGCGTAGCTTCTCTCAGCTCACCTGTTTTGAGGTTACGTAGGCGACCGGGCGCGAGGGTGTAGCGCACAGCATCCGGATAGTCGAAGCGCCCCGCTCCGTTAATAACCACGAGATCAACTTCGGCCAAACGGTCAGCCCGCTCTCGCAGTGGCCCCTCAGGCAGAAGAGCACCATTGCCCAACCCCCGGGTACCGTCCACAACCGCTATCTCAAACTGCCTCGCGAGTCGATAGTGCTGTAGACCGTCATCGCTTAAGATCAGATCCACTGGGTAATGTGCGAGCAGATGCTGGGCGGCACGCACCCGGTCAGGGTCGACCACGACACGCACTTCTGTGCGCTGCGCGATTAGTGCAGGCTCGTCGCCACATTCGCGCGGATCGCTAACTGCGGTGACCTCAAGTGGGTACTGAGTCGCTTGCCCGCCATATCCACGACTGACAACACCGACGTTTAAGTTAGCCTCACGACAGAGCTCAATAAGGCTCAGCAGAAGCGGTGTTTTGCCACTACCACCTACCGCGATATTTCCCACAATAACGACGGGGCACGCGAGCTCAACGGCACTGGCCTGTAGACGCCTGCGCCTGCGCCGCGACAGAAAACCGAAGATACTCGCTAGAGGACGTAGAACTATTGTCCAGCCGGCGCCAGAGTACCATGCACGCTCAAGCATGTTACTCACTCTCGCGCGTGGTAATACTCAGGCGTTTAAAGCCCAGAGCACCCGCCACATCCATAGCGGTGACCACCGCTTGGTGTGGCGTACGCGCATCAGCGCTAATGGTGAGTGGTTGATCGTAGTTTTCACTCGACACTTTTGTCAGCGCTAGACGCAGCGTTCGTGCCTGCGAGTTGACCAACCCCTCACCGTTTACGCGGTACTCACCTTCAGCGGTTATGACAACCTCTAATGACCGCTGTTGATCAACCTCAGTGCTATTCTCAGCCTGCGGCAGATCGACCTCAAGCTGAGTTTCACGCGTAAAGGTGGTGGAGACCATAAAGAAGATCAGCAACAGAAAGACGACATCAATTAATGGGGTTAGGTTAACGTTGATCTCGTCAACCTGCTGGCGTTGAAATTTCAATGCAAGCTCCTACTTGATATCCACTTCACGTTGACCGTGCATGATATCGACCAGCTTAATAGACTCCTGCTCCATCTCCACAACCAACTCAGAGATACGCCGCTGGAAGTATCGGTGCATCACCACCGCAGGGATAGCAACGGCCAAGCCTGCAGCTGTCGTCAATAACGCCTCAGAGATACCGCCGGCAAGTACGTTTGCGTTACCTGTACCCTGCACCATTATCTCGGTGAATACTTTGATCATGCCAATTACGGTCCCTAGCAGGCCGAGCAGCGGAGTGATTGCGGCGATAGTTCCCAATGTATTGAGGTAACGCTCCATTTTATGGACAACTCCGGAGGCGGCCATCTCTATCGACTCCTTCATCTGGTCACGACCATGCTTGGCGTTGTTCAGACCCGCCACAATAAGAGTACCCAAAGCGCTCTTGTTGCGGATCTGATTTAAGTGGCTAGTTGTAAGCTGTTTCTCTTTGTAGAGCGCCCAGACATAACCCAGCAAGCCTTTGGGCACAACACGCTCATGGCGCAGCGCGATAATTCGTTCAATACAGATAGCTAAAGCGACTACCGAGCAGATAAGAATTGGCAACATTAGCCAACCGCCGGCTTTAATAAGCTCAAACACTGAGCTCCCCCTAAGTAACCTAAAAACTGAGAATTTTTATCCAGATTTATCGACTCTAGCACAGCCCTCTTGGGGTGTCAGCGCACTAATACCAATACCGCTGCTGACGTTGCAGAAAAGTACTGGTTGAGCACCCTTGAGCAGTCGCGCGCAGAACTATCTCGCCGTCCTGGGCAGTGTCTAGGCGTGGCACATTTCTGCGCTCTAAGCGCTGCATAACCTCTGGGTGCGGATGGCCGAAGTGGTTGTTGCGTCCGCGCGAAATCAACACCGTATCAGGCTGCCAAAAATCCAACCAAGCTTCACTGCTCGAGGTGCGACTACCGTGGTGCGACAACTGCAGCCAGGTGATCGGGCGCGGCTTAAGCTGGCGCATCAGTTGGCGTTCCGCCTTGAGCGTTATATCCCCAGCAATCAGGAGCGAACACCCTAGGTAGCTAAGCAAAAGCAAGCAAGAGCTGTCATTATCACTCTGTGGGTTTGCTAAAGCTGTGACTGCAAGCTCCACCCCTGAGTCATGGATAACCTGCTGAGCGCTACAAGCCTCTCCCCCGTTAAATTGTGGCTGACCTGAGAGAGTTCTCACAGGCTTATAGAGCCTGCGTAATGCTTCAACACCACCCGCGTGATCGCCATCGCTATGGCTAATAATCAAGCCGTGTAATCTTCGATTGGGCTCACGTTTGAGTGTGGGTATCAGGGTGAGTTGCGCAGCTGAGAAATCGCTACCGAAAGCGGGACCTGTGTCATACACCCAGCGCTGGTTAGGCAGGTCGATAATAGTTGCCTGCCCCTGCCCCACATCTAACAGGCGAACTGTAAACCCCTCCCGATTCTCAGTGGTAAAAAGCAACAAGGGAGATATCAAAACCAGACCAACAAACCTCAAGCGCAGTGGTGTAAGAAGCAACACCACTCCGACTATCGCGAGCGGGAGCAACCAGATCGGTGCAGGTGTCCAGTCAACGCTCATACCGATATAGGTAAACCACTTCAAACCCTCCCAAAATAGCTCAGTCCATAGCTCGATTAGCGACACAACACTCTCTGACAGCAACGCTAGAGGTAGAAGTAACGGCAGAGCCATGACACCGAAACTTATCCAGGGGATCGCCCAAAGGTTCGACACCATAGAGAGAAGATTCAACTGCCCCACCGCCACCACGAGTACCGGCAACAGTACAAGGCTTAGAACCAGCTGAACCCTGATAGCCGCCCTCCATCGGTGCGAAAATGTGCGCCAGCGCCCCTGTTGTAACAGTAGCCAAACCAGACCAAATGAGAGCCAGAAGCCAAGGTCGAGTACCGACAATGGATCCATTAGAGTTACGCCAATCAGGGCCAGATTTAACCGGCTACGCAGATCAAACGTACGCCGCCAGAGCCGCCCCGTTAACAGCACAAACACCAGCACCCAGGCTCGCTGCAACGCCACGCCCCCTCCCCCTATCCAGAGATAACTGCTGGCTAATATGAGCGCTGTTAGCGTGGGGAGGAAATAGAGCTGTTTAGCGACCACCGGTGACAAAGGTATGAGAAGCAGTAGTAATCCTCTCCCCACTAGCACACCTGCGAGTGTCAGCACACCAAGGTGAAGTCCACTAACCACAACCAAATGGATTGTCCCTGTGATTCGCAGCAAATTCCAATGCTCGTTCTCCAGGCTCCACGACTCCCCCAGTAATAGTGCTGCCAGTGTGCTGGCGGTCTGATCACTAAAACGGCTGTTCAGGGCATCGAGCAGGCGCTGGCGCACGCCTACCCTGGAGTGGTGTTCATCAATACTGCGCACATAGCCTGTCGCGTCCATCTTGCGCTGCAGTGCTCGGCGCTTAGCGTCTGGGCTGGCATCATTGAGATAGCGCTGCGGCGTCTGCACTCTAGCGGTAATTTTTACGCTGTCGCCCTGCTGCAAAATGGGCTCAGTTGCATAAAGCGATAGACGCACCCTCCGTAGATGCTCAAAGCCCTCTACCGGCTCATCCAGACTTAATTCGAAGCGCTGACTGCGTTGATTGGCACGAACGATTGAATCAACGCGTCCAGTAAAAACCAGATCCACTTTCCCCACATCCACAGAGAGACGATGGTGAAGCTGATATTCACCCCAGAGCAGGGCGTAATTGAAGGCCAACACCAGAAGCAAAAGCTGTCGACCATAGCGTCCAAGCCGAATTAACAGCACCAGGCTAAATA
>JABXHP010000408.1 GCA_013373575.1 Oceanospirillaceae bacterium
AGATCGTGGCCAGCACAAACCGCGCAATTAGCAGCCCGATACCCTTGGGAACAGTTGCAAGCAGACCCTCTAACCGCTTCATAGCCGCTAACATTGGCCTGTCCTTATACCTACTAGCACATGACGGACCAGAAGCCGCTGGAAGCAGGCCGACAAATCAATCTCTTCACCTACTTTGGACAACGCCGCTTCAACTGAGAGCCCCTCATGGAGCGCGCTGATAAAGCTAAATTCTGCGGGCTCCACTATATCAACTTCAACAGAGTAACCCGGTCGCGATAGCACCACCCACTCTGGCTGCGAAGCATCTAGAGAGTCAAAAGAGAGTGACTCAGACTGGTGCGCAGCCCAAATCGATGCGCCGGCGGTGCAGAAACTCAGCAGTTTTACACTGGGCGCAAAATTAAAACAGGCAGCAGCTAACGCACTAGGGTCGGCAGCAAGTGCAACCAACAAGTCATTGAGTGGCGGCGCATCGGCGGCGTGCGTTGAGCGCAAAATCGCGTATTCGAGCGCGGCTACCTCAGGGATAAAGGGGTAGGCCTCAAGCTCCGTGCGACCGGCGAGAAACTCCGGGAAGCGATCACCGTACTCGAACAGATGGGCCGACTGCGGCGGGCTCTGCCTTGCGAACTGTGCCGCTAAGTTTACAAAGGCTTCAGGACTTACCAAGGCAGAGACGACAGGAAAGCTCTGCTGCAGTGCCTCAATCAACGAACTTAGAACATTATTACGGTAGACATTAAAGCGCTCTTCTCTATCGAAACTGGCGGGTTGAGCTAAACTCAGCGGTACTTCAGCTGCAGGGTCGAGCAGCGCGCGGCAGAACTCAGAGTGCACCAGCCACCTCCAACCGGTCCAAAAAGGGCTCGGCTAACTGCGCCTCAGCTATTAAAAGATCGAGCTCAGGTAGATCCCCATCGCGCTCTAACAGAGTTGGCTGAGGACCGGTTAAATCAAGCGCCTGCTTGTAGAGTTGCCAGACCTCAGGCGTGACATCTGTGCTGTGGCTGTCGATCAGTAGCGGTTTACCTTGAGCGTCTAACTCTTTCGCGTAGCCGGCCAAGTGAATTTCACCAACCCGATCCAAGGGCAGCTCAGCCAGATATTGGCTGACGCTCGCTCCCGTGTTTGTGCAAGTTACCTGTACGTTATTGACGTCCAAAAGTAGGCCGCAGCCGGTTTGCTGGCACACTCTTCGCAAAAATTCCGGCTCATCAATTTCGTTCGTAGCAAACTCTATGTAGGTTGAAGGGTTCTCCAGCAGAATGGCTCGCCCCAGGGTGTTTTGAAGCTCGTCGACATGTTCACACACACGCGCCAGACGTTCCTCGGTGTAGTGCAGCGGCAGCAGGTCGTTGTAATAGACACCTGCATGAGTTGACCAAGCGAGGTGTTCAGAGAACTGTCGCGGTTGAAACCGGTCAACCAACCTTTTAAGACGCCTTAGGTGATCGCGGCTGAGCGCCTCATCCGAACCCAGGGAGGCGGCGACTCCGTGAATGGAGAGCGGATAGTCGGCGCGAACCGCCTCCAACTGTGCCAGGCGTATGCCACCCTCGACTAGGTAGTTCTCTGCATGCACCTCAACAAAACCGATATCGGGTTTATCTCTTAAAAAGCGGTTGAGATGCTGCAGTTTAAGAGCGATACCCGCTCGGTTCGGCAACGTCTGCGCATGAACAGAGTTGATCATCGGCAGTTTACCTCCGGTCCGGTAGGGTCACATCTTCTCCTCAAATTCGCGCAACTGCCCCATTCCTGTAGGCGAGGTTGGCGACTTGATAGATTCACACGTCCCCTTCGCGACTATCGTCCAAGCGTTACCTTGATAATCGCGCGTTGAACTGCCGGCGCAAGAGGTACCTGGCCCAGCTTTGCAGTCATTCTCTCCGGCTAGCGCAACACCGAAGCACTTCTCCTTCTCGCTAGCGTTAACAGTGGCTGATGTAGCTGACAGAGCCAGTGCTGTACTAAGTGCCAGTGCAATCCCTGACGTTGATACTGAATTACTCATGGTTAAACCTCGTTTGACTGTTTTTCTGTGTACGATCTTTCTGTTTACGATCTCTGTGTTTACCAAGCTTTGTCGGAGCGTTCATCCAAACCTTACAAAATAATTTCGCCAATACACCAAAAAGTTGGCACAGACTGTGTAATGTTAAACGAGTAGCAACGACTATTCTTTGTAGGCTGCAAAGTTGCACAGTGCGGTTAAGAACTAGCGTGCGACTACGACTGTTTCGAATAGATTCACTGAGAATAGATGCAGAAAAAATGCCAAAGTTAAAAAATATATCGCTTCGCGTTCGACTCGTAATGGCTTTCTTCGCCTTAGTTGCGGTGATGAGTCTGAGCACTTACCTATCGATGAGCTTTAGCCAGAGCGCCTCCACAGAAATGCGTTTGATGGTTGAAGACCAGACGCGACGGGCGCTGCTGGCACAGCGAGCGGCAAAGCGCGTTCAGTTCGCCACAATTCAGCTTCTTACACTCCTCCAGACTCCCGATCGTGAAGATCGAGTCCCTCTCTACCGAACCATGGATCAAGCGCTTCTTAGTGCTGACGCTGCCGCTCGTACACTCTCGAAAGAGTTGAATACGTCCCAGATACAGCGTTTGTTGGAGCTGCGTGAACGCTATGGCGAGACCTTTCAAGCTACCGTGGAGGAGATTGAGTTCAATGGTTTAGAGGCCGCTCAAGCGCACTTTGTTAACAATACCCAGCCTGTTTTGAACGATTTACT
>JABXHP010000380.1 GCA_013373575.1 Oceanospirillaceae bacterium
AAGCATCACCAGGTGCTCTGTGTCGGCAAAGTCTAAGCGGGTGGTGATAAAGATCTGATCTCCAACCTCCCCCAGCGAGAGGTGTGATTCCAATGCGGCGCCGCGCAGATGCAGATCCGTCATTAGCGCATTGACGCGCTCGGGGCCAACCAAGGGGTCAGCACCATCCACTCGTACGCGTATCGCCACCGGTAGCCGGTTATCTTGACGCAGGCGCGCCACCTCAAATGTGGAGGGATATTTCAGGACCCAAAGCGGCTCGGGTTTGTCGATATGTGCATAGATTTCAGCTTCGAAAGCACAAACCCAGTTATCCTGCAGCATTCGCACTCTCAAGCGCGTACCGAAAACCAGCCGAGGCGCCCCCTTGGGTGCACGAATATAGACGTGCTGCTGACCGATTGAACCGAGCCACTCACTTTTCATGCGCTGCTTGCTGCCGACCTGTTCTATCTGCATGGCGGTTCCCGAGGAGATATTAAGATCAGTCAGGGCCTCAGGCCAGTAGGGTTTTGGACCTTGTTCTAGCCGTTTCACGTCTGCAGCTCAGCCTTGAAACTCATTGCTGACAACTCGCGCTGCTGGGCTGTTGAGGCCACGTTTATATGCAGGGCAGCAAATTCTCGACGATAGGGGTAGTTCTTACGCAGCTGATCGAAATTGGCTCGCTGCTGCATCGCATCAGCTACTAAAGAGGCGCGGAAACGGCGATCGTCCGCCCACTGATCGTACACCAGTTGCAACAACCGATGAGGCTCAGCCTCCGGCGCTAATGTTACGCCTAAAATTCTTGGCGCAGGAAGAATGTCGTCTAGTGCAATTTTTTGCTCAATCTCA
The DNA here is from genome assembly GCA_013373575.1 of Oceanospirillaceae bacterium. GTDB lineage: Bacteria > Pseudomonadota > Gammaproteobacteria > Pseudomonadales > Balneatricaceae > Marinobacterium_E. The sequence continues at coordinate 838 of JABXHP010000380.1, forward strand.
AAGCGTTGACACACCTGCTGGTAGAGCATCCAAGTGCCGCGCAATTTTCCATCGATGCTGTGTCCCGCAATGTGCGGGGTCGCAATAAAGCAGCGCTGCGCCAGTTCGAGATCGACACTGGGCTCGTGCTCCCAGACATCCAGTATCAGTACGAGATCTGGACGCTCAGATGCCACCTGCAGCAGTGCGCTGTTGTCGATTACAGCGCCACGTCCAGCGTTCAGCAGCAGCGCGCCTTGCTTGAGCGCCCTAAGACGATCTTCGTTAAGCAGATGGCGACTAGCGTCAGCACCCTCTTTCGTCAGCGGGGTATGTAAGCAGATGATATCGGCTTGGCGAACCAACTCATCAATTGGCGTATGGAAAAACCCGGGCTCTTCTGCCCGTAGCGGGTCGCAGCAGAGGGGGTCATGACCCAATGCACGCAGACGGCTTAAAAGCCGTGACCCGACCTGACCGCAGCCGACAACCGCTATCTGTAGATCCCCTATCTGGTGGCCGCGCACCTGAGCGTCTTTATAGATACCGCTGAGTGTGTAGTCGACCACCGCATCGGCATTACACCCCGGGGCATTGGTGTAACTAATATTACGACGCTCCAGTTCACGGGTATCAAGATGGTCTATGCCGATGGTGGCGGTACCGACAAACTTTAGCTGTTGAGCCTGAGCCAGAAGTTGGCTATTCACCTCGGTGATTGAGCGCACTAGCAGGATATCGGCCTGCTGAAGATCTCCAGCACACATCTGCCGACCCGGTAAGCGGGTTATTTTGGCAAAGTCACCAAACAACGCCTCAACAGCAGGCATATTTTCGTCGGCAACAAGGTTCAGCATAGGGTTTCACTCGCCAGTCAGTATGTGCGCACAGTATACGCAAAAGCCGGCTAGAGGTTTAGGCTTGATCTACCTCAAACGAGTGACGGTTAAATTAGATAAAGCTAATTTAAAAGCGCCATGAATTATGGCAGACTACTGAGATAGCCTAAGGAGATGGGAGTCACCCACTGCGGCGCTGTTACTTTTTAATTGAACGGTTTAAGGGTATTCGATGCGCCAACCATTAGTGGTCGCTGGCTCAGTCATCACACTCGCTCTACTCGTTGGATTTGTACTCTACTTTACGAGCGCAAATCAAAGCGCAGCGGTAACAGTGGCCTGTCCTGTTGCACAACAAGTTTGTGAGTTTAGCACCCCTTATGGTGAGGCTCGTTTTGAATTAACACCGCAACCACCCTCATCTAAAGCGCCTATAGCGTTTGAACTTAGACTAAGCGCAGAACAACCGCAGCGAGTTTGGATCGATCTACAAGGTAAAGAGATGTACATGGGGGTTAACCAGACTAACCTTAAATTTAAGTCTGGCAGCTGGAGTGCACCCGGCACTCTTGGGGTGTGCACAACTGGAACCATGCGCTGGGTTTTGGCACTAATACTGGAACGTGGCGATGAGCAGCAGATTTACAACTTTGAATTTGATGCCCGTTAGCAAGAGAAAAACTAAGGATAAGAGATGCGCAAAATTGCCCCCTACGCTCTGCTTGGGATAGCACTATTTGTTGGAGCTTGGTTGAGCTTCGAGTTCTTTGGACCCAAGACGCCGCTACCACGCTACGCCAATGCCAGTATAGGCGGAGACTTTAAACTCAACTCCGTGGATGGCGAGCAGAGCCTCAGCGATTTTCGCGGTGAGGTGGTGCTGGTCTACTTTGGCTTTATGTCCTGCCCTGACGTTTGCCCAACCTCAATGGCTGTGATGAAACAGGCAATTAACCAACTTAACGAAGCCGAACGCGCCAAGGTACGTGGGATCTTTATATCTGTCGACCCCGAGCGGGATACTGTAGATGAGCTGAACGCCTACACCCAGTATTTCTCAGATAGAATATTTGGAATGACAGGCAGCAAAGAGCAGATCGACACAGTGGTAAAACAGTACGGTGCCTACTACAAATTCGTCCAACTCGATGACTCAGCGCTGGGCTACACGGTAGACCACTCTGCCCGCATCTACCTGATAGACCCAGAAGGCCAGCTTGCTGACATTCTTGCACACGATATTAACCCTGCCGAGCTGCACGCAAAAATTGCAGCCTACTTTTAATCAGCTCTTTAACTGAAACTATCTCTAAGCCTGAGGAAATTTAATGAAATACCTAGCCACTGCACTGCTTCTGAGCGCTTCTCTGGCAAACGCTGCCGATCTAAGCTTTAGCGACGCACGTGCGCGAGCGGTTCCGCCGACAGCGGATATCAGTGCGGCCTTTATGAACGTAACCAACAATGCAGATAGCGCTGTTGCGATGGTTAGCGCCGAGTCATCAATTGCCGAGACAGTTGAGTTACACACCAACTCAATGGTGGACGGTAAGATGAAGATGCGCCGTATCGCCCAGATAGATATCGACGCGAACGCTAAGGTAGAGCTCAAACCGGGTGGCTTGCATGTTATGTTTATTGGTCTGAAAAAGCCGCTGGTGATGGGAGAGACAGTGGATCTGAAAATCAACCTGAGTGATGGCACTTCGCAAGAGCTGCAGCTACCGATCGTTCACATCGAGCCGATGATGAAGAAGATGAACCACTAGCAGAGTTTACAACCGCGCAGACGCCCGTCGAAGTGGTTATAGACCAGCAGACAGGCGTCTATCGCATTATCCACCTCTCCCAATAGCTCAGCCCTATACCCCTCAAGGTATTCGACTCGCCAAATAGAATCTGGCAACTGCTGCACCCTGTAGCACTTCATACCGACACGATAGACGCCCTCGTAAACGGGTCGTGAGCTCGCCAAATCCTGCCACATCAGGGTACAGCTTAGCGCCGGCACGAAGAGCGGATTGTCACGATGCAGAGCCGTGAAAAAGTCAGCCTGTGCAGGCGTATCGAAGGCGCCGAGCGCGAAGATAGAGTCGGGCTCAGCGCGTGATTTAGCGTAGAGATAAACCGCTTGCCCTGATTCAGTTCTGTGAACAATGCGCTGATATTCGAAGTTTTCAGAGTGCCAGTAAGCTACCTCCAAGTGAGACTGATTCGTCTCAACTCTCCAAGCGATAGCGGTATTTAGCTCGCGCATGCCAGGGGCTCAAGTTCAAACTGATCCAGACTTAGGGGTGGCTGTGAGTAGAATTGGCGCAGAGCCTCACTCAGTGCCTTGAGCCTCGGATTCATTCCCAGTTTCAGCGTCGTAAAGACTCGCTGCTGTACGGCATACTTGAACGCATCACTAGCACCCAAGCCTGCTGCGAGGTTATCAGCACTGAAGTGAAAGCGCTTACCCGCCGAGACGGAGAGGATCCACTCATACGCCTGTGGACGCTGTTCTACACGCTCAAATTCAGCCTGTTCAGCGGCGTTACGACCATCAGGTTTGTACCAGTAACCAAAGTCTTCCAGCAGACGCCGCTCGGGACCCGCAACACACCAGTGCGAGATTTCATGCAACCCACTGGCGAAAAATCCGTGCGCAAAAATAACGCGATGATGGGGGTAGCTCTGACTCGCTGGCAGATAGATAGGCTCATCCTCGCCGGCAACAAGCTCAGTATTGAGCGACTCCAGAAACAGGTGGTTGAAGAGTTGAATCAGATCGCTCGCCTGATGCGTTTCACTCATTAGTAGGCCTGCCAGGTACGATCATTGAGCCACCAGGTGGCACCCGTGGCACGGTTCAGACGCACTGCCACATAGCCTTTGGAGTCGGAGTCACGGCGCTCAATCTGAATGGCGTAGTCCCCCATTGTGGCACCACTCTCCTCGTTTAACGCTGTCCAACTACCCTGCTCTGCTATCCAACTCTCCCCCGTGTCCATACGGTAACGGATCAGAATCCACCCCTTTGCAGTAACAGCACTCGCTACACCCCAACTGTTGGCACTATTAACCGAACTGCTGGCATTCACCTGCATCTCATTAGCGATCTGCAAAAGCTGGTTAAGTGCCGCATCGAGTTGCTCTGACTGCAGAGAGTCTTGAGCCGGGTTCTGTTCTGGCTTGGTCTCATCGATTAGCGCTGTGTTGGTCATGAGCTGCACGCGTTGGAGGATTGCCTGGCTCAACTCGAGCTGCTGCTGTTGCAGCGCTCGCTGGTTAATAACCTGCTCTTGCAGAAGCGTGAGGCGCCCCATGAGTTGATCAACCTGATTCTCTAAGCTAGTCGACTCGCGCTCCAATACGACCTGCTCAACACTGCGCTCCTCTACCGCCTCACCCGCTGCTGTTGGTACTGTAGCCACTACTGGAGCAGCGTTAGGCACAGGCTCTAATGAATTCCCAGTCGCGGTTGAAGGCGCAACTGAACCGCTAGGCTGAGGCGCGGCGCACCCGCCTAGATAGCTGGTTAACAACAGAAGCGTAAACAGTGTTGATAGGCGTTGAGTCACGGATATCCCCCAGGGTAAGTTCCAATAGCGCAATTCTACCAGCTGGATTGAGAGGGAGAAGCATTAATCTGGCTGGACTAGATCAAATAAGATTAGACACCTAAGTGAGAACCCTTTCTATCTAAACCCTAATCAGAGTCTCGCTACTATGACCTTTTTAGAGACCTTTTTAGAGTCACAACAACGCTACTCGCTAGCGCTCGACCCAGAATGGCGAGCCTCTGCAGACTCAACCCGCTCAATCAAAGAGATAAACGCCCAACAAGCACCCTCACATGCGTCCACGACAGCTTGCTCATCGTCCAGTGTTTCGTCGATAAGCGACAGTGTTCTCTGCCAGTAGTCAAAAGTATGCTCACCGTACAGCCTGTAAAACTGAGTCACGTCTGACCTGCCCAAGGACGCTTCTATACGAGGTGCTAGAAGCCTCGCACCCATCGAGGAACCCTCCAGAACATAGTGAATGCCCATCGCGAAGTGAAGCCCGTGAACATCTGACGACACAGGGTGGAGTGAGGCCGGTTGACCAAGATGGTGAAGATCTCGGCTCAATGCCTCTATTTTTCTCTCAGGCCGAGCGTAGTTAGGTAGATCGAGCTGTGATAACTTTGGCGCAACCACCAGCAACCACTGGAACATGACCTTGAGTGTTTCAGTGTACCGAGAAACATCCAAATCTTTTTGCGTCAAACTATGCATCAGCGGCAGTGAATCCAGTTGCTTATGCAGCGCTTTCGTCTCATGCTTGAGGCGTTCCCGCGGCGATATTCTCACGCTGACCTCCGATACGAGACCCCGCGCAGCTTGACATTGCATACCCACGATTACTCCAAGCCCTCAAAACATCTATCTATCATCTCAACCATAGTGCGGCGCGTTACCGGTTTCGACGCGAACTCAACACCCGGAAACCTGTCCGCTAAGCCTGAATAACTGTCACGATACCCCGTAGCGAAGATGAACGGCACCTCACGCTTTTTAAGCTCAATGGCGACCTCCTCAGAAGTTTCACGCCCAAGATTGACATCAAGCACGGCGAAGTTAATCTCGTTGTTGGCTATAACTTCCAACGCCATCGAGACAGAGGAGCAGATCTCTACCGTCTCAAACTTGTAGTCTAGGAGCGTTTGCTCTATGTCGACTGCGATTAGCATATTATCCTCAACGACCAGTGCTTTACCCATCGGATTGGAACTCGGTCGCTCCTCAAGTGTCTCCTCTGGAGCGACAACTGCCGGCTCCCCGTGGGAAATACCCTCGCCTGTTTCATCCGTATGAAAGTGCTCTTTGGGAACAACAAAGTGTGCGTTGAAGCCATGACGAGCGAATTCACGCTTCGCCTCGCCACCAAGATCAAACGGCACCGTTCGCTCTATAATTAGACTCCCAAACCCTTTACGCGTTGGGCTTGAATCGATTGTTACCCCCGACTCCTCCCAATCAATAATCAAGTCATCGAAACGGTCGAGATGCCAACGAACATTAACACGCCCCCCTGTCACACTGAGTGCGCCGTACTTGGCCGCATTCGTGATCAACTCGTGGAATAGCAGTGTCAGCGACGTAAACGCCTTAGGGGTCAGCGTAATTTTGGGTCCCGTGTAGTTTACTCGCCCCATATCACTGACCATGGCATCGAATTCATTCTCCAAAATGAGTTCGAACGGAGGGGAGTCCCAGTTGCGCTCGGTGAGCATCGTTTGCGCTACAGCGAGTGCCTTCACCCGACCGCTGAGAACATCTTTGAACACCTCAACGCCATCATCCGTTTTAGTCTGAAGGATGATACTGTTGATCAGCCCTAGCATATTGCGTACCCGATGATTCAGTTCGTGTATCAGTATGTCCTGCTGGTCCTGCCCCTCTCGAATGATACGATTTCGCTCATCCAGATTTCGCACTATCAGCTCCAACAAGAGCTGCTTGAGCTTCTCGGCGAGCGCAATTTCGCTTGGCGACCACTCTCGACAGTGCCCGCGTTGAAGCAACTCCCACGCGGCAAAACTCTTACGGGGCGTTAAGCGCGATCCATTCGGCCCAAGCTCAACCGGTTTTTCCGGGTTTCCGGCCCATGTGATCGTTTGTGCCTCCTCCCTCCGGACATAAAGCAGCATATCTCTTGGGCGGCGCGAGATGGGTATGGCTAGCACCCCAGCGAAGCGCTCGCCGACCGTAAGACCTGACGGCAGCCACTCTCGCAACGACGGGATAGCGACAACTGACGGCGTCGATTGACTGTTTAACTGCGCAAGCACCAAGGAGATATCTTCGCTGCTGATCTGGTCGCCAATACAGTAGCGCGCGCCCTCCATTGAGATGACTAGCGCATCACAACTGATCAGTGACTTCAGGTAAGTGGCTTGCTGTTTCAGGTTATCAAATAGCGGCTTACTAGTGTTTAGGCTGGCCATCATTAAGCGATTCAGCTGTCCTACCGCATCGTTTGCGATGTGGTTCTGGTCCCGTAAACGGCTGGAGAGCTCGAACGAAAAGGACTCGGCGAACAGTTCGCAGAATGCGCGTAATTCAAATCCAAGATGCTTTGGACTGTGGTGATGACAGGCGAATAACCCCCAGAGCTTTCCCTCCACTAAAATACTGATCGAGAATGATGCACCGATACCCATATTCTTGAGGTACTCAAGGTGAATGGGTGAGACGGCGCGTGACATACTCAGCGAAAGATCTAACTCGGTGGTGACGGGAAATATCGGTATACCCGTCGCCTGAACGTCACTGATTAACCGGGTTAGGCTGCGCTTGTAGAGCGCTCGAGCCTGCGCAGGAATATCAGACGCAGGATACCTAAGCCCAAGAAACGAGTCGACGTCACTGTTGCGATGCTCGGCAATCACTTCGCCTGAGTCATCTCCATGAAACCTGTAGACCATTACACGATCAAATTGAGTCATCTGACCAATACTTTGTGCAGCGCTCTGGCAGAGTCCGTTAACGCCATCGCTTTGCCCGAACGACTGCATCGAGCGACGCAGTGCCTGTATGCGGTCACTGGTTAATGCAGCCTCCGCTAGCTCGAACTCAATAATCAGGTTGGCGCCACTGAAGTGTATTGCTACATCGAACAGGTTTTGACCGCCAAAAAGGGCGACCTGATGAATGCGTTCTACCTGATCAGGCAAGGTGAGATTTGAAACCGCATCAAGTATGCGCTCTGAAGCGCTTACCGATAGAAGCTTGGACGAGGGTAGTCCGATAAGTTCTGACTTCTCTTTTTTGAAATACTCAACGAGATTTTCTGAAAATGCCGTCAGCAGCCAATCAGAGCTAAACACCATCAGCGTTGAGCCGTGTTGCACCCGTCCAAGAAGATGAATTGGCTCGCGTTCACAGTTTGTCAGATCATACTCTGTGGCCAGGGTAGTTTGATTGTCACTCGACATTATTATCGTCCTTATTAGCTGGGAACCACTTAGTTAGAGAGTCGCGCAACGTCTGCGATCCAGCTGGCTTTGTTATGATCTCGTCGAAAACCTGAGCCGCCATCGCTTGCTCAAGCTCATCACCCGAGAGTGCTGTCAGGCAGATGATGCAACACTCT
>JABXHP010000312.1 GCA_013373575.1 Oceanospirillaceae bacterium
ACATGGTAGGCGCATGGAAGCCGTAATCCATAAGACGTTTAGCAATATCCTCTTCACTGATATCCGAAGCCTCTTTAAGTGGACGGATATCGATGATGCACTCATGCGCAACACGCCCCTGAGCGCCGCGGTAGAGCACGGGGTAGTGTCCGTCTAACGCCTCTGCAATGTAGTTCGCATTGAGAATCGCCAACTCAGTGGATTCACGCAATCCGCGCGCGCCAAGCATACGAATATACATCCAGGTGATGGGTAGAACCAGTGCTGAACCGAAGGGGGCTGCAGCTACCGCACCGTTATCGGGGTTATGGCCTGGCACCGGAGAGATCTTATGACTCGCCAAGAATGGCTGCAGATGCGCTTTGACACCTATCGGTCCCATACCGGGACCACCGCCACCATGAGGAATCGCAAAGGTCTTGTGTAGATTGAGGTGGGAGACATCGGCCCCCATTGCTCCCGGTTTACAGAGTCCAACCTGAGCATTGAGGTTGGCGCCATCCATATAGACCTGCCCACCGTGCTGGTGAATCAGTTCACACACCTCGACTACTGACTCCTCAAACACACCATGGGTGGAGGGGTAAGTGATCATAAGTGCGGCGAGATTCTCTGAGTGCTGCTCTACCTTAGATTTGAGATCAGCCACGTCGATATTGCCGAGTGCATCACAGGCGACCACCACCACTTTCATATCCATCATTGCCGCCGTGGCAGGGTTGGTGCCATGCGCCGAGCTGGGTATCAAACAGATATTGCGATGCCCCTGGCCTATAGATGCCTGATACTTACGAATTGCTAAGAGCCCCGCATACTCGCCCGACGCACCCGAGTTTGGCTGCATCGAAATTGCGTCATAGCCGGTAATTTCTACCAACCACTGCTCCATCTGCGCAATCATCTCACGATAGCCCTGAGACTGGTCTGCCGGCACAAAGGGGTGCAGGTCTGCTAGCTCTGGCCAGCTAAGCGGCGCCATCTCGGAGCTCGCATTGAGTTTCATGGTGCAAGAACCGAGCGGAATCATGCCGTGAACTAGCGAGTAGTCGCGCGTCTCCAGCCGGCGAATGTAACGCAGCATCTCGTGCTCCGCCTGATAGGAGTTGAATACTGGATGGGTAAGCACCGCATCGTCGCGCTTAAGTTGCGCAGGAATGCCGCTAATCTCGCCAGCACAGACGCGCGCATCCAGCGCCTCTATGTCTACGGCCGCGCCGGTGAGGAGCTCCAGCAATCTAGCAACCTGAGAACTCGTGTGCGTCTCATCTAGGCTCAGACCCAAACGGGTAGCGCTAATTGGACGTGCGTTGACTCCAGCCTCTAGTAGGCTCTCATAGGTACCTGCGGCGACATCAAAACTTAGGGTGTCAAAAAAGTGCTCATTTGGATTCATGCCCGCATCTTTGAGACCCAGCGCTAGGATCGCTGTGAGCCGGTTCACTCGCTCAGCAATACGCTTCAGCCCCTGCGGCCCATGATAGACCGCGTAGAAGCCCGCCATGTTGGCAAGCAGCGCCTGAGCAGTACAGATATTAGATGTCGCCTTCTCGCGGCGAATGTGCTGCTCGCGTGTCTGCATCGCCATACGGTAAGCGCGCTTACCCTTAGCATCCACAGAGACACCGATAATACGCCCGGGAACCGAACGTTTCAGTTTCTCGGTTGTGGCGAAGAACGCCGCATGCGGCCCACCAAAGCCCATCGGCACACCAAAGCGCTGAGAGGAGCCCAGCACCACATCAGCACCCAAGCTACCGGGTGACTTAAGTAGCATCAACGCTAGCAAGTCGGAGGCAACGGCAACCATCGCTCCCTGATCTTTAGCCAAAGCGATCTGCGCGCCCAATTGCGCTATATCGCCTTCGCTGCCTGGATACTGCAGCAGCACGCCAAAACAGTCATGTTCAGCAAGGTTGCCGGCAGGTGCTACAACCACTTCGATATTGAAATACTCGGCACGTGTGCGCACTACATCGAGTGTCTGTGGGTGCACCTGCTCATCAACGAAGAAGAGATCCGACTTTTTGCGGTTCGAGCGTTTCAACAGGGTCATCGCTTCAGCAGCAGCAGTCGCCTCATCCAAAAGAGATGCGTTGGCAAGGTCCATACCGGTCAAGTCCATTACCATCTGCTGATAGTTAAGCAGCGCTTCTAAACGCCCTTGAGATATCTCTGGCTGGTACGGGGTGTAGGCGGTGTACCAAGCGGGATTTTCTAACACGTTGCGCGCGATTACCTGCGGCACTTCAGTGCCATAGTAACCCATGCCGATGCAGTTAATGTTGAGTCGGTTCTTCAGGGACATCTCACGCAGTTCAGCCAGCGCAGCGTATTCAGTAACGGGGCCATCAAGTGCCAGCTCAGCTTTAGACCGTATCTGAGCCGGCACGGTTTGCGAAATTAGCTGCTCCATCGAATCGACACCGAGGCGCTGCAGCATACGCTGCTGCTCCTCCTCGGAAGCACCGAGATGACGGTGAATAAACTGATCGGCATCCTGCAACTGCGATAATGGGATGTTAGACATGTGCTCAAACCTGCTCTGCTAGTGGGCAATGTGGTGGATAATCAACGTGATTTAGGTACGAATTGTACCCCTAGAGTAGGTCAAAACAAGCTATTTGATAGGTTTACCTCAATCCTGCGCAGAGGTCTCTGACCTTTTTTGACACACCTTATGTAACTGCTGAAGTTGCTGATTACACAGGACGCATTTGTCACACATCATTAAGTGGAGCTTGAGTTGCACCCTATCGGATGCGCTTAAGGGTTTATCCAGTGCTAGGGACATGCGCTCTGTCGCGCGAATACAGCTCATCATGATGGTATTTCGCCCTTAGCGTACCAACCACGCTCCAGACAGCCACGGATTTTGAGCCGAGCCCGGTGCAGCATGGTCCAAACATTTTGCTGGCTTAACCCCAAGGAGTCGCAAATCTCCTCTGTCTCGATCCCCAGAAGTTCCCGCATGGTGAAAACGCGAGCAGTACCGGTGGGCAAGTGGAAGACGCAAACATCGAAGACCTGCCAAAACTGCTCGTGCAGATAGGAGCTTTCTGGCTGCACCCACTGCTCAGGCTGTTTGCCGCTGACCCAGTGGGCGCGTTCATCAAACATCTCATCAACTTCGACTACCTGGTCGGCATCAAAGCTAGTGGTGAGCTCACGCGAGCGTCGACGAATCTCGTCGATCAGCTTGTTCTTCAAAATGGCGAACACCCAGGTCTCAAATTTAGACTGACCGGCAAACCGATGGTGTGACTCATAAGCCGCCATAAGCGCGTCCTGCACCCTATCCTCAGCGAGAAACTCATCCTCGAGCTGAAGCCGGGCAAATGCCAAAAGTCGTGGCCGCACAGCCTCCAGACGTTCGGCGATATCAGTAATCACAGGTTCCATGCAGCTCTCCAAAAAAAAGTGCGACAAGAAGTCGCACTTTTAATAATAGTCGATATCTACAGAGCTGCTTAGACCCTAGGGCCAACTCTCTTAGGCGGCGGCGCGCGCTTCAGACTCCGCTCTGTTGATGGCTGAAATAAGTGCCCGCAGCGAAGCACCCAGACTGTCGTTATCCAGCGCCATACCACCCACGCGGGCACCCTCTATATTGATTAGATAGTAGGCCGCTGCCTCAGCTGAGGTACCCTCGCCTATCGCGTGCTCCGAGTAGTCGATAACATTTACCTGCTGACCCGAGTGTTTCGCCCAAGCATCAAGAAAGGCGCTGACAACACCCTCACCTGAGCCGTTCACCTCAACCTCTTGGCCATCAATAAGCAGCTTCGCGTGAACAATCTCATGACCATCACGTTCGATCTGGTACCCCTTTAAGCTGATCGGTGACTGGTCAACGATGAAGCTCTGTTTGAGAATATCAAAGATAGCCTGACTACTGAGTTCAGTACCTGCGGCCTCTGTTGCTTTCTGTACAACAGGCGCCAGCTCCGTCTGCATCCATCGCGGCAGGTGGATGCCAAAATCACGCTCCAGCACAAATGCCATACCACCCTTACCCGACTGCGAGTTCACACGGATAACCGCCTGATAGTCGCGCCCGATATCCTTGGGATCGATCGGCAGGTAAGCCACTTGCCAATGCTCATCCTCGCCCTGTACGTGCAGACACTTTTTGATCGCATCCTGGTGACTGCCAGA
>JABXHP010000384.1 GCA_013373575.1 Oceanospirillaceae bacterium
ATCGGGTAGCTACATATGAGTTGGGCGATGGGTGAATCGAAACTGGGGTTGGGGTCATGGAATGCACGTAGCGCGTGGCCCTCGTAAAATCCTATTCCCCAACCATCCTTATGGGGACCTGTCGCCCCACCGCGCTGCATTAGGCCAGCAAAACTGAAGCAGATATCGGTGGGAACATTCGCGCTCATCCCGAGCAACTCACACATGGCTATCCTCTTTTTAATACTTCTTCGGGTTTAACTATCCTTCAGACTCACCTGGGTAGGGAGTGAGTCGAGCAAATTATCGAGTGTAACCTCGGGCTTAATCGGCACAGGCTGATCCAACAACTCACGCGCCTCCTCCAGCAACTGCGCTTCAGCACCCGGCTGAATGCGCTCACCAAGGAACTCTGATTTCTCCTCCAACACAAACTGATCGCAGGCTACCCGGCCGCGAAACAGGCCGCCCTTGAGAATCTGCAAACGATCGCAGTGCAGTTCACCCTCATACTGACCGCTTAGGATCACCTCGTGCGCTCTGGCTTGGCCTCTAAAACTGCCACCGCGCCCAACCATAAGTGTACCTTGGGTGTCGAGCAAGCCGTCGAAGTCACCATTGATATGCAGCGAGCCCTCAATTAGGAGATCGCCCGTCATGCGCGCCCCTTTGGGCACTATCGTGACGCTGTCGTTGCCGTGCGAAGCGGATATTGCTTTCCTAAGGAACCCCAATTGACCTCCTCGACCTGTGTAAACAGCTGATCATAATTCTCCAACGACCAGCTCATGAAGGGAGCTGGATCCAGTGCCGTCCATAACTGTCGCACTTCATAGTGCAGGTGCGGTCCGGTTGATCTGCCGGTATTTCCGCTCTCTGCAATCTGCTGACCTTTAACAACATACTCTCCCGGAGAAACCAGCAGTTTATTTAAATGAGCATAGTAGGTTCTGAAACCAAAACTGTGCTGTATACGGATGATCTTACCAAAACCGCCTTTGGTGTCAGTACCCGCGGTTTCAACAATTCCATCAGCGGTTGCATAGACAGGCGTCCCTTTCACCATCTTAAGGTCGACACCTCGATGCATCGCTCTCTTCTTCGTAACCGGATGCACACGTTGGCCAAAGTCACTGTTGACGCGGGTAAATTGCGCTGGTGAGCCGTTGGGAATCATGTTCAGCAGCAGTTGACGCTCGCGCGCGGTCGACTCTATTAAGGCCACGCGAGCATCCGCATCTAACCCCTCTAACTTCGCTTCAAGCCCAAGTGTAAAGCCTAACTCTTCGATAGCCTGCACCAGCTCCTCGTTTTGTGAGGCCAGCTCCGAGCGCTCTTGAGCGAGTTGGTTGAGCTCCTCCATTTGCGAGCTCAACTGCTCTGAGCTCTGCTCGCGCTCAAGCGCCAGCCGCCGCATCTTCGCCTCGAGCGTTTCACGCTCAGCTGCGACACGCTCAATCTGACTGGTTAAAGATTCACGCTCGTCAGCCAACGAGGTTAAGCGCGTACTGAGCTGATCCAGCTCAGTGAGATAGGTCTGCTGACTCCCTAATGCCTCTTGATAACGACTCTCGAGACTGTCGCGCTGTTCAGTCACCGACTCCAACGTCTGGTTGAGCTGCTCATAATCGGTACTCAGCGCAATATGCTCCATCTCCAACACCTCGAGGGTATCCGTGGCACGCACAAGTAGATAATTGGATAGCGCAAAGCTGCACCCTGCGACCAGCAGCAGTACCAACACGGAGTAGCGCGCCAACTGCGATAGTGTAATTTGTCGGCTACCGTGAACCGTTGTGAGGGTAATTACAAGTTTGCGCCGCACCGCTAGATACTCAAGACTTCACTCGTTCTCTATCATACGGTGCGCAAGCACCCAGCGCCAAATCGAATTCACCTAGTTTCCACGCAGTTGCGAGAAGCGGTCTACACTTACAAGAAATGCAAATTATTGAGTAACTCAAACAGATGCTGCCGCTATCGATCTACCTCTCGGCCGAATTCTCAATTCTGGACTTGAAGACGCTCTATCGTGCCTTCGAGAGCTACATGTTCATGCCCGATGGGGAGCTTGAGGAGGCGCTCGAAGATACACTTTTACAGCCGCATCTCGAGCAAAGTATAGAGTTGCCAGAGCTTGCACAAGTGGACCTCTGGGAGCCTATTGACCCAAATGAAGCGAACCGCAACTTCAACGCCTACCTCAGTAGCAACCGAAGTGAGGATGCGCCTAACGTCATCTATCCGCAGCACCTGCATCCAAGATTCAATGCGCTGGTCTACCCGCGCATCGAGAAAGATCTGTTGAAGCGCTTGATGCCGCTAATGCCGGAGAGCGAGGTATCCACGGTTATCCTCGGACCTATCGATGAAGATCGGCTAGCCGTTGAGCTGCAATTGCTATCGAAACTGCTGCAGTCCGACGACTACTCCGAGCAGATCGGCATCTGTATAAGTAGCTGCTCTAAGCGCGCCATTCCTACCTTGGGATGGCTACAAAAACTAGCGGAAGCAGAGGAGGTTCGTATACCGATCTGCTTGATGCGCAGTGAAAACCTAGAACCTCAGGTGCGTAGCGCTATTGTTTCCGCCCTACCCGACTACCCCATACTGCGCTCTGCCGCGCTTATTGAGGCGCAATACCGCTACGCTGTTGAGTTTCTCGACTCAGCCAATGCGACTGCCCTGAAACCGATCCTGATAGACCCACCCGAGGACCTGCGTCTTCGTGCAGAGACACGAGGTTGGCCATGCTACAGCGCGCCACACTGGAGCAAAATCAGTTCAGAGCTGGATCAGCTTACTCTGCCGCTAGAGATATACAGCAAGGAGCGTCTGCGCGCGCCCGGTTTCCTACTATCGCAGCCCGGCCTTGGTAACGCTATTGCCGATGAACTCGAGTCCATTAAGACCGATCTACGCCCAGTGCAGGCAGTGATCAACGGTACACTTCAAACGGGTGAAGAACTGACGGATATCTGCGCCTGCCATGACGTAAATTTGGTCATTGGTAAACGCATGATACCTACCGAAGAGCAAGTTAGACGAGCACTATCGAGCGTTGAGGAGGCCCACGAGTCTTGGGATTTGACGCCGGTTAAGGAGCGCAGCAAGCGCCTGCTCGATTTTGCAAAACTGGTGGCTGAGAAACACCTGGAACTGGCAACTTTGCTCGCTTACGAGACCGGAAAACCGATTAAACATGCGTTGGACGAGGTGCGCGACGCGATAGATCTCGCCTACTACTACTGCAGCGTGGCACCTGATCTGCTGGCCCACAAGGAGCTCTACTCAGATGCAGTCTCAGTGCATCGTTTAGAGCTACACGGGCGTGGCGTATTTTTGGCAATACCCAGTGCGGAGACACCCGTCGCTGAGTTAGTCGGCAGTGGTACCGCAGCGCTAGTGGCAGGCAATGCCCTAGTCGTGAAGCCCGCTGAAAACGCTTCACTCACCTCGCAGCGGTTATTTGAGTTGATGTTACAAGCTCTAGTACCTAAAGAGGTTATCGCTTTCTTGCCAGGCGGGCTGCGGGAGATCGGCAAGTGGCTGCTAGAGGACTACCGTATAAACGGTGTTATCTACACAGGTTTGGGGGTGAAAGGTTCGCAGATAAGCGCTCAGCTTGCCAACCGACCCGGGGCACAGCTGATCCCTATCTCGGTCAACTCTGAGGGGCAGTCGCTGGTAATCATTGACCGCGATCAAGAGATTCATAAGAACCTACCGCGTCTGCTGCGCGAAGCGTTCAGCGCCGCCAGCCAGTACCCGCTCTGCTCGCACGTGATCTACCTTGAGGAGGAGATAGCCGAGAGTTACGAGTCGGCAATTATCAACTCACTGCCGCTAATCAATGTTGGATTCCCACTCAGCTTGCAGACCGATCTAGGTCCGGTTAGCAGCATCTATCGACTCAACTCGCTACACAACCAGATAGAGAGGATGCGCGCGAAAGGGAGAATACTGGCAGAGCAGGATAGCCTAGAGGAGCACCAAGATGGACTCTTCTGCTCGCCAACCGTGGTGCGTCTCTACACGCTTGATGAGTTGCAGGAGGTGATACCCGGCCCAATTCTCTATCTAATTCGCTTTAACCGCGACGAGGTGGACCGCGTACTGAGTGAGATAAATCGCACAGGCTATGGACTTAGCCTTAGCGTCTACACCGACAACCCTGTCTTGCAGCACAAAATTGAGCACAAAGTGCGTGTCGGCAACCTCAACTTTAACCACCCAGAGCCGCGCGCCAGTGCCGGAGCTCTGCCTATAGGCGGTACCGGCCCCTCAGGAACCGGCCCGCAGATAGGCGGACCCAACTACCTACAGCACTTTATCTGCGAACGTACGGTAGTTTTCCATCAAACGGGTTAATCACACGCCAATTCAAAACAGGGGACGTAGGCGCTGTAATCAATCTTCATGCGACGCTGCTCAATGAATCCCTCTAACAAGGTATTGAGCTCACGCATGATCACGTTGTCACCATCAAGCTGGAAAGGCCCATACTGCTCGATAGCCCGCACGCCGGGCTCCTTCACGTTGCCCGCCACAATCCCAGAGAGGGCCCGCCTCAGCTCCGATGCGAGCAGATAATCAGGCTGATCCATATGTAGATTGAGACCTGCCATATTCTCGTGGGTCGGTTCGAACGGATGTTGCAGCTCCTCAGGAATGTGCAACTGCCAGTTGTAGTGGTACGCCTCGCCGACTGACTTGCGGTACGCGGTAACAGCGCTCAGACCTTCGTACATCCGTTTTGAGACCCGTGCAGGGTCGTTGACGATCACTTCATATTTAGACTGAGCGCGCGGCCCAAGTGTCGCACCGATAAAGCGATCGATCTGCTCAAAATAGGCTTCGCTGCCGTCGGGACCGGTAAAGATAAATGGGAAGGGTATGGTATCGTTCTCCTCACGCAGCAGGATGCCTAGCATGTAGAGAATCTCCTCAGCCGTGCCGGCACCACCGGGGAAGACAATAATGCCGTGACCGAGGCGTACAAAGGCTTCTAGGCGCTTCTCAATATCGGGCATGATGATAAGCTCAGAGACAATGGGGTTAGGCGACTCCGCCGCAATGATCCCTGGCTCCGTGACGCCAATGTAGCGCGGTACCTGCACACGCTGTTTGGCGTGGGAGATCATCGCCCCTTTCATCGGTCCCTTCATCGCACCCGGCCCGCAGCCAGTGCAGATGTTGAGCCCACGAAGGCCCAGCTCATATCCCACTTTTTTGGTGTAACTATATTCGTGACGATTAATCGAGTGACCACCCCAGCAGACCACGATATTGGGGCGAACGTGTGGTGCAAGCGCATCCGCATGGCGCAAAATATGGAACACCAGGTTGGTTATCTGATCCGTCTGCGTTAGACCCTGGCCAATCTCATCAAGCTCGTCAACCACATAAATGAGATCACGTAGCACCGAGAAGAGGTGTTCACGAATACCCTGAATTATTTCACCATCCACAAAGGCACTCGCCGGAGCGTTCTCTAGCTCCAACTGCACCCCTTGGTGTTTCACGGTGATGCGCACATCGAAATCTTTGAAGAGCTCGAGCACCTCGCGCGTGCTATCCATATCACTGCCACAGTTCAACACCGCCAACACACACTGGCGGAACAGTGGATAAACCCCGGAATCACTCCGATCCTGAAGTCGCTCAACCTCATGTGGAGAGAGCATATCGAGACTCTCAAGCGGCTTAACACTAGCGTTTACAAAAGCTTGACTCATGTATCTCTCCTTTAGCTCAACCGAGCCCTGATACAAATCTGATACTTACCTTTAAATATGACTATAAGAAGACATTTGTAAAACTGAACGCATTGGATTAGGTTTTAAGTGACGGAACATTTCTTAGTCCACCGCCTATAAGGAACTGCCGATGGCCGCGACGAAGCTCTATATCCTCGACACAAACGTTCTACTGCACGACCCCAAATGTCTGTTCGAATTCAAAGAGCAAGACATCACCATACCGATGACGGTTCTGGAGGAACTGGATGACATCAAAGATCGCAAGAAAAATGTCGCTGCTGAAGCACGACATGTGATCCGCCAAATAGATAATATCCTGAGCACTGCAACCAGCCCTGAACAGATTACAAAGGGCGTCAAAATTCTCTTCCAAGGCAAAGAGCAGGCCCACAAACTCGGCAAACTGAGCATCTTCCCAGACCACGAACTGGGGAACCGTCAGGGTTTTCTTCCCAGCGACAAGAACAAAGATAACCGCATCATCAACTGTGCTATCCATCTGCAGTCCACACTGCCGCACCGCCAGGTGATACTGGTTACCAAAGATATCAACATGCGCCTCAAAGCGCTGGGCGCAGGCCTCAAGCGTGTTGAAGATTACCGCACCGATCAGTTGGTGTCAGATATTGATCTGCTGCCGGAAGGTCATGTGCATCTGGACCATCCATTTTGGCAGGATGTCGAGAACGTTGAATCCTACCAAAAAGAGGGTCGCACCTATCACAAGATCGCCCGTAGCGTTCTACCAGAGACCTACCCCAACGAATATATCTACGATGACAGTAAAGACTTTGCCGCCCGCACATCTGCGATTGAAGGCGAAAGCGTCATTCTAGAGGATCTCGGCTATGACCACCTGATGAATCAAAGCTGCTGGGGCATCTCGCCAATTAATATCCAACAGGCCTTTGCGATGCAGGCGATGCTAGACCCGGACATCGACCTTGCCGTACTCTTGGGTGCAGCGGGGTCGGGTAAAACACTAATTGCACTCGCCTGTGCACTGGAGATGGTGATTGAGGAGCAGCGCTATAATAAGATCATTGTGACGCGCTCTACTCCACCTGTCGCCGAGGATATCGGTTTCCTACCCGGTACCGAAGAGGAGAAGATGACGCCTTGGCTAAGTGCTATCAACGATAACCTCGAGGCGATGCACGAGGCCGATGAGCGCCCCCAGAGCAGTGTGAAATATGCGATTGAGAAGGCGAACATCCAGTTCAAATCACTCAACTTCAT
>JABXHP010000108.1 GCA_013373575.1 Oceanospirillaceae bacterium
AACATTAGAGCTCGATTGGCAACGCGTGCAGTCGAGTTTGCGTGAAAAGAGCCTAACGATCCAAGAGCTAGAGACCATCGGTAGTAGACACCACTGGAGACTGGAGAACGATACTCTCCCTCTAATTTCTCCAGTAGAGGCCCAAGGGCTGCTGCATGAGGCTAAGAGCACCACTCCAGTCACTGATCAACCAGACACAACCCGCGCAATTATTGGTATGCTATCGACGCTCAGACTACCCAGTTATCTCGGACAGGCGTTAAACCTCGCCAATCTCAACAGTCTGCTTGATGATGAGAACGAGAAAGATCCCGTCATTTTTGACCCAAGCGGTAAGCTAATCTACAGTGCGCTGAGAATTTCCGAGCAGATCACCAGACTGCTGCGCGACACTCCGGATAGAAGTGAAGTCAAAATCCAACAGTTGCTGAGACTTCTGAAAGATGACCCCAATCTGAATAAGCCGCTCGTGGAGCTACTAATACAGCAGAGGGTGTACGAACCTTATATTTAATCTTGGGAACTGAGCTGTACAGCAGGCTCGGGCCGACCTTGAAAACTTGTAATGGCGTAGAAAGTTTGTCCAGCCGCGGTCTTCTCAATCTGCTCTTTAGGCACGTCCTGCTGAGCGGTAGTGACATAGAGCGTACTGTAGTCTAAGCCTCCAAAGGCTGGGCAAGATACATGGGCTGCGGAACAATCAATTCGGGCAATCTGCTCACCTTGGATATTGAAGGCTCTGACTGCTGAGTCGCCCCAGCAGGCCAACCATAGGTTACCCTCTGAGTCCGTTACTGCTCCGTCAGGGTTGAGCTCATCAGCGTTTAAATCTAGAAACAGTTCAGCATCACCCTCTGGCCAGCCATCCTTTGCATTAAGCGGTTGGCGCATCACTTTGCGTGTCGGGGTATCTGTGTAGTAAGCACAGCTGTGATCCGGTGCAAAACAGATAGCATTGCTGATTGTTATATCTGACACCAACTTGCGCAACTCGCCGTTAAAGTAGCGATAGATAGCGCCCGCACCCGGCTCAGCTTTTTTACCCATAGTACCAATCCAGAAGCCACCCCAAGGATCCGCTCGTCCATCATTGGAACGCGTCACCTTATTGTCAGCCTCCAGCGGCACCAACTCGTTCAGTTCACCTGACCTAATGTTGAAGCAAAGCAGTGCCCGTTCGCTGGCGATGATCAACTGCTCCTCATCAATCCAGCCAGCGGCAGAGACCATCTCATCAAACGTCCAGCAGTAAGCGGTGTCACTTGAGCGGGAGTAGAGTTTGGCATTCAGAATATCGAACCAAAACAACTGCTTGAGCTTGGGGTGCCAGAGAGCGCCCTCACCAAGTTTGCAACCAGCATTATCAAGAACCTTCATCATATTGCACAACACTCCACTTCTTATGATGAGTATAGCGTCTATTCGGGTTTGTAGGCGGCATCTCTCTGCCAACCAATAAAGCCCGACTGCAGCACTACAACATTTTCACGCCCAGCAACGCGCAGAGCGAACGTGGCTTGGGCTGATAGCGACCCGGTGTTACAGAAGAGTATAACCTTCCCCTCTTGAGGAATTTCATCAATACGCTCTAAAACTTGGCGCCACTCAATGTTTACAGCCCCGGGAATAGTAGCAGTTTCATACTGCTCAGCATCGCGCGTGTCTATGAATGTTGATGCTTCGAACACCATCTTGTCGATCTGAGCTGGAACCATAATACCTGATTCATACTCTTGAAAAGCCATATAGTCGCTCATCGCTTCAATGGCTTCCTCGCTAGCATACGCGGGAGCAGCCAAGACCGACGTGAGCAGAATTGTGCGGGCAAATGTTTTGAACATCTTTGATTAAACCTCAATCTTTTCTTAATAGCCCAAGGATACCAGTTGGCCGAGTTTACAAACAGTTAAACGAGGTGTTGGCACGCGCTCAGCATTTTGTCAGGTTTAGGACTTATTCTTAGCCTGTTGTTCTTGTGACCCTTCAGCGCTTGCCCGCTCCTGTCATACGGGAGCGGGCTGTTTTTTGGCAGCTGAGCCGAAACGAACTAGAGTTAATCTATGACCGAAACGGCACCTCAGAACTTTCTACCTCCAGTGCTTTCAGGACCTATCCTTAGGCGCACTAGCCCAGTACAACTCTGCTTGCAGCTGCTTACCAGTGAGCCTCTAAACTACTGTTTCGAGCTGTTCAACGACAGCGACTGCCTGATTCAACTGAAGAACTCTGAAATAAGGCGTCAACGCACCCAATTAGGTGAACATTGCTGGCTCGATATACTTCTAATAGACGCCAATCCAGCTTTTCCTACCGACACAAAGCTAGATTACAATCTCATCCTAGAACTGGAAGCGGAACATCTCTCTGTACACGACTGGGCCCCCGAGCTCATTTACCCAGGCGAGAAACTGCCCAGCCTATACATCGCCAATAAGTTGAAGTATCTGGCACACGGTTCATGCCGTAAACCCCATCACCGAGGTGGTGATGGGTTGGTAAGGCTCGATGAACAGTGCGAGACCAACCTCGAAAAACGTCCTAACCTACTTATAATGTCAGGCGATCAGCTATACGCAGACGATGTAGCCGGTCCTATGCTGGCCGCGTGCCACCAACTCGCCAATCGACTCGGGCTTGCTGATGAGACCCTGGAGGGAACGTCGGTTAAAAGTGCGGCAGAACTCGAGAGTGATATCCGCTGCTACTATCGACGCGCCGAACTCCTGCCTGATACACGCGCAGGTGAAGAGCTAAAACGCAGCTTCTTCGAGGCTAAACGCAAGCCTATCTTCACCTCGGACTCTGCTCGTAACCACCTGATATCCCTGCGCGAAATTATCGCTGCTTACGCCCTGCTCTGGTCCCCCAGATGCTGGCACTTGGTGGACTTAAACAAGCGCCCCGCGCTAAGTACCGAACTCGACCTTCTCTATCAGCAGGAGCAGGAGGCGATTGAGGAGTTTGCCAGCGGAATGACACGAGTGGCGCGTGTATTGGCCAACACACCCACTTATATGATCTTTGATGATCATGATGTAACCGATGATTGGAACCTCTCTGCAGCCTGGGAGCTCGACGCCTACGGACACCCATTTTCAGCACGGATTATCGGCAATGCAATGCTGGGGTACTTACTGTTTCAGGGTTTAGGGAACGAGCCCGAACGTCTCTGGAAAACCTTTGGTTCACAACTGCAGCAGTGGAGCACAAAAGAGCCTAAAGCGCTGGTAGATACCCTGCGCCAGTTCCCCCATTGGGGCTATGAGATACCTATTGAGCCGGGCATTGTTGTGCTCGACACACGGACTCAGCGCTGGCGCTCCGAACGTAATCCAGAGAAGCCCTCGGGGCTGATGGACTGGGAGCAGTTGGTGGAGTTACAGCAGACGCTACTCAATCGACAGCAGGTGATCTTGGTATCCGCGGCGCCAATCTTCGGGGTTAAACTGATCGAAGCGATTCAGCGCATTTTTACCTGGCTGGGCAAACCCTTAATGGTCGATGCGGAGAACTGGATGGCGCACCCCGGCTCAGCCAATGTCATTCTCAATATCTTTCGTCACAGCCGCACCCCAGAGCAGTTCGTCGTATTATCGGGTGATGTGCACTACTCTTTCGTCTACGACATCAAGCTTCGCTTCAGGAACAGCGGACCACGTATCTACCAGATAACCAGCAGCGGTATTCGCAACGCCTTTCCCGGCAAACTGCTATCAGTACTCGATAGGGCTAACCGTTGGCTCTATGCCAGCTGGTCACCGCTCAACTGGTTCACCAAACGCCGCCTCATGCGCATCCGACCGCGTATCCCCTCGGACTTCCCAGCAGGTCGCAGGCTCGTGAATACGCCCGGTATCGGTTGGATAGAGTTCGATGAAAAGGGTGTGCCGGCGGTTATTCAACAGCTCGGAGCCCGAGGCGAAGACCATCAGTTCGGCGCTTCAAAAGAGGATGAACACTGGTCATAGTGTGACAAATTGATTTTAGTAGACGGTCGGTCTAATATTCGAGAATGCAGATCGAACAGTCTATTAAACCGCGTCGCGGTCGCCCCGCAAAATCACCTGAAGATTTAGAGGCGATGCGCGCCACGCTTATCCGTAACGGTATGGAGCTACTGACCGAACGTGGCTACTCATCCACGGGAATCGACGCCATTCTTAAGCCCGCTGGAGTCCCAAAAGGTTCTTTCTACTACTACTTCTCCAGTAAGGAGCAGTTTATTGGCGAGGTTATCGACGCGTATTCGGCCTATTTTGCGCAGCTGCTGGATCGGCATCTGCTCAATACCGCCCAGACACCTCTGAAGCGTATTCAAGAGTTCGTTGAAGCCGCATCCGCTGGCATGGCACGCTTTAACTATAAGCGCGGCTGCTTAGTGGGTAACCTCGGACAGGAGATGAGTACTCTACCTGAGGTTTTCAGATTCCAAATAGAGTCGGTGTTTGCTGATTGGGAGTCACGCTTAGCGCAGTGCCTGCGTGACGCCCAACAACAAGGCGAAATCTCGCCATCTGCAAATCCACAGATGCTCGCCTACATTTTTTGGATCGGCTGGGAGGGTGCGGTTCTACGCGCCAAACTAGAACAGACCGACCGCCCTATGAAGCTCTTTGCCCAAGAGTTTCTCAATACTAATCGCCACACAACCCAACCTTAAGGGAAGATCTATGTTTAAAGGTATCTTGATCGACAAAATAGATGGAGCGCTTAACGCCCAAATCAGTGACATCGACGAAGCCGCACTGCCTGAGGGCGATGTGACTGTCGCCGTTGAGTACTCCACGCTCAACTACAAAGACGCCTTGGCGATTAATCGCGGTGCGCCCGTCGTACGCTCATTCCCCATGGTTCCGGGTATCGACCTTGCAGGTACTGTTACCGAATCAAGCAACCCCGACTATGCCGTTGGCGACAAAGTACTACTTAACGGCTGGGGTGTAGGCGAAGGTCACTGGGGTGGCCTTGCGGAAAAAGCGCGTCTAAAAGGTGAGTGGCTTGTTCCACTACCCGAATCCTTCGATAGCAAAACAGCGATGGCCATAGGTACTGCTGGTTACACTGCAATGCTCTGTGTAATGGCTCTCGAGCGTCAGGGCGTTAAGCCCGAGGATGGCGAGATACTTGTGACCGGTGCTGCCGGCGGCGTGGGGAGCGTTGCAATCGCTGTGCTGGCAAAACTGGGCTATACAGTTATTGCACTCACTGGACGACCAGAAGAGAAAGAGTATCTGCAATCTCTTGGCGCAAAAGATATTCTGCCGCGCGAGGAGATGTCCGAGCCGGGGCGGCCTTTGGCACGTGAGCGCTGGGCTGGCGTTGTTGATGTAGTGGGTTCTCATGTTCTCGCCAACGCCTGCGCGAGCACCAAATATGGCGGCACCGTTACTGCCTGTGGTTTGGCGGGTGGTATGGACCTGCCCTCTACCGTTGCCCCGTTTATTCTACGCGGAGTAACGCTTGCAGGTGTTGATAGCGTAATGGCACCGCGCGCTCTGCGCTTAGAAGCTTGGCGCCGACTTGGTGAAGACTTGGATCCGGCGCTGCTTGGATCCATAGCTGAAGAGATAAGCCTCAGTCAGGCAATTGAGGCGTCAGCACGTATCCTAGATGGCAAACTTCGCGGACGAGTTGTCGTTAAGGTAAGTTAGTAACTCTACCTGTGCTGCTGAGTGGATCGCTAATTGATCCGCTCAGCCAAACGCTTAAGTTCAGTCTCCAGCTCTGAAAGTTTAATCGGCTTACTCAACACAGCATCAGCCCCGGCTGCTAGCAGCAGTTCCGTCTCCTCCCCAACAACCGCAGCCGAGACACCAATAACTGGCCCCTTAAATCCGCGCGAGCGCAGCTCTTTTGTCAGCGCATATCCATCCATATTTGGCATGAATATATCGGTGAGTACTACATTGATTGAATCGATGTCGAACTTATCCAGCGCTTTTTGCCCATCCATACCACTGACTACTGTTACCCCTTTGGTAGTCAGCATCTTATTGGTCAGCAGACTTATTGTGGCGTTATCTTCAGCAAAAAGGACCTTGAGCTTCGACCAATCCAGATCAG
>JABXHP010000139.1 GCA_013373575.1 Oceanospirillaceae bacterium
ATGAGGCGTTTGGAGTCGCGAGGTTATATCCGTGGCTATGCAGCGGTGATGGATTACGGCTTGTTAGATACCAACCATATAGCCTTTGTGCAGGTTAAGCTGAATGACACGCGTGCTGCTGCGCTTCGGGCATTTAACGAGGCTGTTGCAGAGGTGGGGGAGATTGAAGAGTGCCATATGATGGCGGCGGGCTTTGATTACATCCTCAAAGTACGTACAAAAGACATCGCCAGTTATCGTATCGTTCTTGGTGAGACGATTTCGGAGCTGCCCTTTGTTGCTAGCACCTCAACGTTTGTCTGTATGGAGGCGGTTAAAGAGCATGGTCAATCGTTTGATTAGAAGTTATTATGACTAATAAATCGTCTTGTGTGGTCGAAATGGCTGAAAAGCGCTCGTAATTTGTTTTTGGCGGCTAATTATCTTTCTAAATTGGGTAAATCGATCGGTGATTTTGCGGATAATAAGTGTCTGGTAAAGCATGACGCGGTCACAGACTGCAATCGGTTTCACTGGGCGCAACGTAATAGCAGCCCAGTGCTGCTGAATAAGTTGTTACGCGATCTAAAGATCGGTACCCTTGTGCATATGTGAGTCTGGTCTAGCCAGTGGATGCTGGTAGATATGGCCCCTCATGTTATGCAGTGCAAAATGATTTCAAATCGTAAGAATTATTAGGAGAAAACGATGAAGAAACTGGCCCTCGCCCTTGCCGTGACATCTATGGTCTCAGGTGCAGCCGTTGCAGGTGGTCACTCTAAAGATGTGAAGCTGGGTATCGCACTTGGCTTTACTGGACCTGCTGAATCGCTAGCTGCTGACATGGCCGCTGGTGCTGAGATGGCAATTGAAGAAGTGTCTAATTCAGGCATGCTTCTGGGTGGCGCAAAAGTTAGCGTTGCTCGTGCTGACTCTACCTGTGTTGATGCTGCAGCTGCTGCAGCCGCTGCTGAGCGTCTGATCTCTGCTGAAAAAGTTGACTCGATCATTGGTGCGCTCTGCTCGGGCGCTACAATTTCTATTCTGCAAAACGTAGCTATGCCTCAGGGTGTGGTACTGTTCTCGCCATCGGCTACTTCGCCAGCACTCTCTACGCTGGAAGATAACGGCTACTTCTTCCGTGCTTCTCCATCTGATGCCCGTCAGGGTCAGGTGATTGCTGAAATGCTGGTTGAGAAGGGTTACAAGTCAATCGCTATGACTTACACCAATAACGACTACGGTAAAGGTCTGGCGGACAGCATTGAGTCAAACTTCACTGCAGCTGGTGGTACGGTAACTATCAACTCGCCACACGAAGATGGCAAAGGGGATTACGGTGCTGAAGTGGGTGCTCTTGCGCAGGCTGGCGGCGATATCCTAGTAGTAGCAGGCTACCTCGATCAGGGTGGTAAAGGCATCATCCAGTCTTCACTGGACGCAGGTGCATTCGATCACTTCTTCCTGCCTGACGCGATGATCGGCGAGAGTCTGACTGCTGCGATCGGTTCTGATCTTGATGGTTCTATCGGTACTGTACCAGGCACCGACAGCCCAGGGTCTGCATCTTACATCGAGATGTTCTCAGCGAAGAACGGCGCGGCTCCTGGTCCATACTCAGACTACTCATACGACGCAGCGGCTATGACTCTGCTAGCGATGCAGGCAGCGGGTACGAAAGACTCTAAAGTATTCAAAGACAAAGTCTTTGATATCGCTAACGCTCCAGGTGAGAAAATTTACCCAGGTGAACTGGCTAAAGCACTCGAGATCTTGGCAGCTGGTGGCGACATCGATTACGTTGGCGCGACTGCAGTTGAGCTAATCGGCGGCGGTGAGTCTGCTGGTAGCTACCGTGAGATTCTGGTTAAAGATCAGAAGAACACAACTGTTAAGTACCGCTAAGGTATTGACTTAATAAAGGCTCGGTATCCGTGAGGGTTCCGGGCCCTTTTTACATCTGAGCATTATGATAGTTGTAGAAAATCTGCATAAGCGCTTTGGCGGCGTTCACGCCGTTAACGACGCATCCCTGCATATAAAAACGGGATCAATTACTGGCCTAATCGGACCTAACGGCGCGGGTAAAACCACGCTGTTTAACTGTATTGCCGGTCACTACAAGCCGACCGCGGGTCGAGTGTTGTTAGATGGCGAGGACATCACCGGGCTCGAGCCGCATCAGCTGTTCGAAAAGGGTGTGTTGCGTACCTTCCAGCTAGCGCATGAGTTCTCCTCGCTCACCGTACGCGAAAATCTGATGATGGTACCGGGCGACCAATCAGGCGAGAGTCTGATGAATGTCTGGTTCCGCAAGGATCGGGTACGAGCTGATGAGCAGCGTGTGCGTGAAAAGGCCGATGAGGTCATCGACTTTCTCGAGATCGGTCACGTGGCTGACGAGCTAGCCGGTAATCTATCGGGTGGTCAGAAGAAACTGCTAGAGCTTGGCCGCACCATGATGGTAGAGCCGAAAATCATCTTCCTTGATGAGGTGGGTGCGGGCGTAAACCGTACGCTGCTGTACAAGATAGGTGACGCTATTCTCAAGTTGAATGAGGAGCGCGGCTATACCTTCTGTCTTATCGAACACGACATGGACTTTATCGCTCGCCTCTGTGACCCGGTCATCTGTATGGCTGAGGGCACTGTACTGGCTGAAGGTACGGTTGATGAAGTGAAGAACAATGAACAGGTTATTGAGGCGTACCTCGGTACTGGTCTCAAGCATAAACGGTAGTCGTTGATGAGTTTCTTGATAGGCGAAAATATGACAGGCGGCTACGGTTCCGCTGACATATTGCACGACTGCACCATCGGTGTAGAGAAGGGCGAGATCGCAGTTATTGTCGGCCCTAATGGCGCGGGTAAGTCTACCGCGATGAAAGCGACCTTTGGCATGTTGAACTTGCGCAAAGGGCACGTGAAGTTTAATGGTGAAGATATCACCCACCTCAAGCCAGAGGAGCGGGTACTGAAGGGGATGGGTTTTGTCCCCCAGACTCATAACGTATTCACCTCCATGAGCGTTGAAGAGAATCTGGAGATGGGCGCTTTTATTCGCACCGATGATATCTCCGGCTCAATCGCTCAAGTGTATGACCTCTTTCCGATTTTGAAAGAGAAGCGCAAACAGCCCGCAGGCCAGCTTTCGGGCGGTCAGCGACAGCAGGTCGCTGTGGGGCGTGCACTCATGACTCACCCACAGGTTCTATTGTTGGATGAACCGACCGCTGGCGTCTCCCCAATCGTTATGGATGAGCTGTTTGACCGCATCATCGAAATTGCTCGTATGGGCGTAGCCATTCTCATGGTAGAGCAGAACGCCAAGCAGGCGCTGGAGATTGCCGACAAGGGCTATGTTCTGGTGCAGGGTGCTAACCGTTTTACAGATACAGGTGAAGCGCTGCTAGCTAACCCTGATGTTCGCCGTTCGTTCTTGGGAGGCTAAGCGATGACTGATATTTTAAATGCGCTCGTCGTACTTGCTAACTTCCTAGTGGTGCCTGCACTAACCTATGGTAGTCAGCTCGCGCTGGGTGCACTGGGTGTAACCCTGGTTTACGGCGTCTTGCGATTCTCGAACTTTGCTCATGGTGAGACCATGGCATTTGGCACCATGATTACTATCTTCGGTACCTGGGGTTTGCAATCTCTCGGCGTATCCGCGGGACCTCTGCCAACTGCTCTGCTAGCCCTGCCCTTAGGTATATTTGGTGCTGTAGTGTTGTCGCTAATACTCGACAAGACAGTGTACAAGTACCACCGCCAGCGCAAGGCGAGCCCCGTCACTTTCCTGATTGTCTCCATCGGTCTGATGTTCTTTATTGGTGGTTTGGTACGCTTTGTTATCGGCCCTGGCGATCAGATCTTCTTTGATGGAACGCGTTTTATCTTCTCTGCGCGTGACTTCAAAAAAGCAACGGGTCTGGATGAAGGTCTGGCGCTGAAGATGACTCAGGCGGTGACTATCATCGCTGCGATCCTCGTTGTAGCTGCAATGTTCTGGTTCCTGAACAAGACACGCACAGGTAAATCGATGCGTGCCTTCTCTGATAATGAGAATTTGGCGCTGCTGTCGGGTATCAACCCGGATCGAGTTGTCCTTATTACTTGGATTCTTGTCGGTGCGCTCGCAACGATCGCGGGTACCTTGTACGGCCTAGATAAGAGCTTTAAGCCCTTCTCTTACATGCAGTTGCTGTTGCCAATCTTCGCCTCTGCGATTGTGGGTGGCGTAGGTAATCCGCTGGGCGCTATTGCAGGCGGTTACGTTATCGCCTTTTCGGAGATAGCTGTGACCTTCGCCTATAAAAAGGTTGTGAGCTACACCACCTCCTTCGAGCCAGACTCTCTGGTTCAGCTCTTAGGTACCGACTACAAGATCGCTGTATCGTTTATCATTCTGGTTATCGTTCTGATTGTGCGACCAACCGGGATCTTTAGCGGGAAGACATTGTGATGAACCAAACATTCTTCAATCAATATCGTGTGCCCGTGCTCTATGCGGGTATGGCTCTGCTGCTGATCCTCGTTGGTGTTGGTCAGGGGTGGTCAGTTTCTTTATCAATTCTTAACCTCTGCTTGATCAGTGCCATCATGGCGCTTGGCGTAAACATGCAGTGGGGCTACGCCGGTCTGTTTAACGTTGGTGTAATGGGCTTCGCGGCGTTGGGCGGTTTGGCGGCGGTACTAGTATCGATGCCACCAATCGATGAAGCTCAAGCCGCCGGCGGCTCCGGCATTTTGATTGGTCTGCTGATTCTCGTCGCCACTATATTTGCCTCCATGTTTGTCTGGAAGCAGTTTGGTAAGAGTAAAAAACTCGCTTATTGGCTAATCTTTGCTGTGATTGCAGTCGGCTACACGCTTGGGCGCATCTTCTTCCTTCCAGCCGTTGAGGCGATTGAAGCGGTTGACCCATCGGTATCTGGTTACTTGGGTGGTTTGGGACTTCCTATCGTGTTGGCTTGGCCTGTAGGTGGCCTATTTGCGGCTGGTGCTGCTTATGTGATCGGCAAGGTCGCTCTAGGTCTGCGCTCAGACTATCTCGCTATCGCCACCCTAGGTATTTCCGAGATTATCCTCTACTTCGTTAAGAATGAAGAGTGGTTGACCCGTGGTGTGAAGAACGTCAATGGTCTACCGCGGCCTGTTCCTTACGAGGTTGATCTGCAACAGGCTGAGTGGTTCCAGAAGCTCGCTGCGGATTGGGGTATGTCGGTTATTGAGGCGTCGTCACTGTTTGTGAAGCTCTGCTATGCCGGTCTGTTTGTCGTTGTCATTGCGATACTGATGTACCTGTCTGAGGTTGCGCTCAAATCGCCTTGGGGTCGCATGATGCGCGCTATTCGAGACAACGAAACCGCTGCCGCTGCTATGGGTAAAAACGTTGTTAAACGTCACCTAGCGATATTTGTGATCGGCTCGGCAGTTATAGGTTTAGCTGGGGCTATGCTCACCACGCTGGATGGGCAGTTCACGCCAGTCGGTTACCAGCCACTGCGTTTCACCTTCCTCATCTGGGTAATGGTGATTATCGGTGGTTCGGGTAACAACTGGGGAGCAGTCCTTGGCGGCTTCTTTATCTGGTTCTTCTGGATTGAGGCAGAGCCGATTGGTCTGTGGCTTATCGATACGCTGACATCTTTCATGAACGATGATCATCCACTCCGTATGCATCTCATGGACAGTGCTGCGCACATGCGTCTGATGACTGTGGGTATCGTCTTACTAGTAGCGCTACGTTACTTCCCTGAAGGTCTTATACCTGAGCGAACTGCGCGCAAAGCGTGATGGCCTCCATCGACGTGTAAAAACAGTTAAAGGCAGCTTCGGCTGCCTTTTTTATGTATCGCTTTTTTATTATAAATGACGCTAATGTGCTTTTTTAACCGCGTTGGATTGGTTATGATGCGACATAGTTTAAATTTCCGACATGGCGCTTATGTCTCAGCAGACCCTCAAGGTTCGTACAGAGCACTTCGGCTTCTTCCTGATGCCCGGGTTCTCTATCATCTCTTTCGCCGCCACAATTGATCCGCTACGTCTGGCAAATCAACTCAGTGGTCAAACCTTATATGAGTGGCACTTTTATGGCCCGGCGGACCAAACTGTCTCATGCAGTACAGGGATACCTTTTGCGCCCACGCGGCTGATGCGTGATACAGCGCTTGTAGACCGTATGTTTGTTGTCGGTGGCATCGG
>JABXHP010000031.1 GCA_013373575.1 Oceanospirillaceae bacterium
ACGAACGTGGTGGCGAGTGACATCCCCATGGCGGTCTCGAGCTTGTTGGAGACACCCATAAATGGGCAGAGTCCAAGAAACTGAACCAGCACGAAGTTGTTAACCAGTACGGTACTGATGAGTATCAGTAGAAAGTCCGTCATTCTGTCCCTTATATCTGCTCTAACTAAGCCAAGTTGCCGCGCTATTGTAACCCAGTAATACGCACCGATCCAAAGATCGGAGCGCGCTATTTCCCTGTTTTTTAAGGGGGTTTAGATTATTTGGCAGTGCTCTAAGGCATCCAGAATTAGCTCGACCCGTTGCGCTGTATCTAATCGCTCATTGAGATAGAGGTCGGCATCATCGGCGTTAGATGCTGTCCAATCTGAACCCTCTGCGAATTGACTCAGAACAATCAGTCCGGTTTGAGCCAGTATCTCTTGTGTATCAGGCGTCGCAACAATTGCCAGTCGACCGCGCTCGAACAGAGCACGCTCAAGCGTGTAGAGTAGCTCAGCATCGGCGTTCGCTAGCCCCAGCATTTTAGATTGCTGCCCCAGACGGGATGCCCGATCGACGGCGCTTACGGCAGACGCGCTGTGTAGCTCTAAGGTGGCAGCCTTCTGCTGAGGCTGGGTCACCATGCCGGCTGCAACGGTTGTGTTGGTCAGTTTGTCTATTAGGATGAAGGCACCTGTCTGCCGCAGGTTTTGATAGTCGTCCACCACCAGAGGTGTCTGCGCACTTATCTCAACCTCGGCGATCTCGTTGAGGCTCAGCACGCTCGTGGGCGAGCGTTCCAGAGTGTTTACGTCGATACGTTGATGGATCTGGCTTACGACTGCGTTACTGCCACCACTGGCGAGCTTCAAGGCGTAGTTGCGCCCGAGCACGAGCGGGGCATCGCTCATCCAGACTAGATGAGCATTGAAGTTACGCTGGGGTTTTACTTGGGTGTTGGCATGCACCAGCATGTCACCGCGCGAGATATCTATCTCGTCTTCCAGTGTCAAGGTAACGGCTTGCGGCGCGAATGCGCTCTCTAGGTCGGCTTCCCAAGTAACGATCTGTTTAACACGGCTGCGTTTACCTGAAGGCAGTACTTGGATCTCATCACCCACGCTCACAGTGCCACTAGCGATCGTGCCGGCATAGCCGCGAAAATCGAGATTTGGCCGGTTCACATACTGCACGGGGAAACGTAAGGGCTCGTCGGTGACCGCCTGTTCGATATTGATAGTCTCAAGCTGCGCGAGCAGCGGCTCTCCCTGATACCAAGGCATTGAGTCAGAGGCGTTGACCACGTTATCGCCTTTAAGCGCCGAGAGCGGAACAAAGTGTAGATCAGGCAGGTTTAAGGACTCGGCAAAATCCAAGTACTTCTGCTTTATCTCCTCAAAGCGGCTCTGCGAGTAGTCCACCAAGTCCATCTTGTTGATGGCGACTAGGGTATGTTTAATTCCGAGCAGAGACACAATAAAACTGTGGCGACGCGTCTGGGTCTGCACGCCGTGTCGCGCATCTATCAAAATAATTGCTAAGTCAGCCGTTGAGGCGCCTGTCGCCATATTGCGCGTGTACTGTTCATGCCCTGGTGTATCGGCAATAATGAATTTGCGCTTAGTGGTGGAGAAGTAGCGGTAGGCGACATCAATGGTAATGCCTTGCTCACGCTCGGCTTGAAGTCCATCAACCAAAAGCGCTAGGTCTATCTCGTCGCCGGTCGTACCGATACGTTTTGAGTCACTGCGTACAGTTGCCAACTGATCCTCGTAGATCATCTTTGAGTCGTGCAGGAGGCGGCCGATCAGTGTTGATTTACCATCGTCAACGCTGCCGCACGTGATAAAACGCAGCAGCTCTTTGTTCTCGTGCAGTGCTAGATAGGACTCTATATCCTGTGCGATCAGATCTTGTTCCTGGTTCATATCTCTTAATCCTAAGTGCTGAATAGACGAAGTCGCGCCTAATCAGCGGGTAAATCAATTAGCTGGGTCCGTTGTGATTTGGGTTAGAAGTAACCTTCTATCTTCTTCTGCTCCATAGAGCCGGCGCAGTCGTGGTCAATAGCGCGACCCTGTCGCTCTGAAGTGGTCGCGAGTAGCATCTCTTGAATGATCTCGGGCAGTGTGTCTGCCTCGGACTCAACCGCGCCCGTTAATGGATAGCATCCAAGCGTACGGAAACGAATGGAGCGCTGCTGGGGTACTTCGCCTGGCTCCAGCGGCAGGCGTTCGTCATCAACCATCAGCAGCATGCCGTCGCGCTCAACCACTGGGCGCTTCGCTGATAAGTAAAGTGGAACGATAGGTATATGCTCTAAGTATATGTATTGCCATATATCTAGCTCGGTCCAATTACTGAGGGGAAAGACTCGAATCGACTCCCCATGATCCACTTTAGTGTTGTAGATATTCCACAGTTCGGGACGCTGGTTCTTTGGGTCCCAGCGGTGATTTTTGTCTCTAAAAGAGAAGACACGCTCTTTCGCGCGTGAGCGCTCTTCGTCACGTCGGGCGCCACCAAAGGCTGCGTCGAACTTGTATTTGTTAAGAGCCTGCTTGAGAGCTTGGGTCTTCATAATATCTGTATGCTTGGCAGAACCGTGAGTGAAAGGCCCCACACCCATATCTACACCTTCCTGATTGATGTGCACAAGCAGCTCCATGCCGGCCTCCTCTGCCATGCGATCTCGGAAGCTAATCATCTCTTTAAACTTCCAAGTGGTATCCACATGCAGCAGTGGAAAAGGGGGCTTGCCTGGGTAAAAGGCTTTGCGAGCAAGGTGAAGCATAACCGAGGAGTCTTTGCCAATAGAGTAGAGCATCACAGGATTATCAAAGCTAGCGGCTACTTCACGAATGATATGAATACTCTCTGCTTCGAGCTTCTTCAGGTGCGTCAGACGCTGTTTACTGAGCTGTTGCATCAGATTACCTTCCAATTTCGTTAGAACTTTTAGCTATTATCATTAGCGATCGATATAAGTAAAAAGAATATTTAAAGCTTTGCTTAGTATCATTTGGTTATATGGATTAGATTCTTAGATTCTGAGGGTTATATAAAGAAAAGTTCTAAAGAAACAGGTAAATATTATTTCAGGTTATAAAAAGATGTAATTACTATTCGCAAACAGAATAACGAGGCGTGTTTTGGCGTCGGAGAATTAGAGTGGATCTTGGGTTTACACTCGCCGGGTTAGTGGTCGGCTTCATTGTTGGATTGACTGGTATCGGCGGCGGAGCGCTTATGACGCCCATTCTGATCCTCGGGTTTGGCATACCGCCAATCATTGCGGTCAGTACCGATCTGCTCTACGCGGCGATCACCAAATGTGGCGGGATACTGAGTTATGCCCGCAGGCAGTTGGTGCACTATCGAATAGTCGCTCTGCTGCTCGCGGGGAGTCTGCCGAGCGCGATTCTGACGCTAATCGTACTCAGTGGTGTAGAGGCGGGTGAATTGATAGAGCGCCTGATGAACCTGACGCTGGGCGTCTCCTTAGTGCTGACCTCCATCGCGGTGTTTATGCGTCGATCAGTACGAAAGTTATCCGGGCGCCTATCACAGGCGGCGATTGGGCGCAGGCTCAAGCGCCTGCGCCCGCTCCTTACTGTTGCAGCCGGCGCTGCATTAGGTGTGTTGGTGACGCTGTCGTCAGTGGGCGCCGGTGCTTTGGGAACCGCGGTTTTGATACTGCTATATCCGCGTCTGTCGATGCCGGCCATCGTCGGTACTGATCTGTTACACGCCGTGCTGCTAACCGCTGTCGCGGGCGCTGGACACTATCAGATGGGTAGCGTCGATACCGCCTTGCTGCTGAGTTTGATTACTGGATCATTGCCAGGCGTGTTCGCCGGCAGTTATCTGGGTAGCCGCCTGTCTGCGAAAGTGATGCAGCCGGTAATGGGAAGTTTGTTGATGGCAATTGGTCTGCGTTTTGTGTTGGCCAGCTAGTTCGAAGTTTGAGGCTTTAATATGTATATCTACAATGATGTTGACCAGCGCTTAGTG
Organism: Oceanospirillaceae bacterium; assembly: GCA_013373575.1. GTDB lineage: Bacteria > Pseudomonadota > Gammaproteobacteria > Pseudomonadales > Balneatricaceae > Marinobacterium_E. The sequence continues at coordinate 3,997 of JABXHP010000031.1, forward strand.
GATGAGCGGGTTGCGCAATACCGGGATCAAACCCGGCGTTTTCTTGCGGGTGAGATAAGTGACGATGAGTTTCTTGCGCTGCGCCTTATGAATGGCCTCTATATTCAACGTCAGGCGCCGATGCTGCGAGTTGCTATCCCCTATGGTCTGATGAGTGCAGAGCAGCTGCGTGTTCTCGCCGAGGTATCACGCGATTTTGACAAAGGTTACGGCCACTTCACGACGCGCACCAATATCCAGTTTAACTGGCCCAAGCTTGAGGAGGTTCCAGATATTCTTGAGCGCCTCGCTAAAGTGCAACTACATGCCATACAGACATCAGGCAACTGTATTCGTAATACCACTACCGACCACTTTGCCGGCATTCACCCTTCAGAGACAGAAGATCCACGTCCTTGGTGTGAACTGATTCGCCAGTGGTCTACCCTGCACCCTGAGTTTGCCTATCTGCCGCGCAAGTTTAAGATCGCGGTAACTGGTTCGAAAGAGGATCGCGCAGCATCCCAAGTGCACGATGTGGGTCTGCATTTGATTCGCAACAGTGCTGGCGAGCTCGGCTTCGAGGTCCTCGTTGGTGGTGGGCTTGGCCGCACACCGATTATTGGCAAGAAGATTCGTGATTTTCTGCCCGCTCAGGAGCTGATCTCTTACCTAGAGGCGATTCTGCGTATCTACAACCTCAAAGGGCGCCGCGACAACAAATATAAGGCGCGTATAAAGATACTGGTTGAGGCGATGGGTGTTGAAGCCTTTACCGAACAGGTGGAGGCGCATTGGAAGACGCTCAAAGATGGGGAGCTGCGCATTCCACAAGAGGAGATCGACCGCGTTACTGCATTCTTCGCTGACCACCCCTATGACGCTAATGCTGCTGCTGATTTAACGCTTGATGAGAAGCTTGATGCTGACGGCGAATTTCGTACTTGGTATGCACGCAACACCCATCCGCACAAGCGAGCAGGGTATCGAGCCGTTACCGTTTCACTAAAGCCGCATCTCGGTGCTCCTGGAGACATAACTGCGTTGCAGATGGAAGTTGTAGCGGATCTTGCGCAACGTTACTCATTTGCTCAGATCCGCTCGACGCACGAGCAGAATCTGGTGCTCGCGGACGTGGCTCAGGCCGACCTTTATGCTGTTTGGCAGACACTAGTTGAACACAACTTAGCGCGTCCAAACATCGGTTTGCTGACGGATATGATTGTCTGTCCAGGGTTCGACTTCTGTTCGCTGGCTAATGCTCACACGCTAAACATTGCTGACCAGATTAACCAGACATTTGATGATTTGGACTACCTCCACGATTTGGGTGAGATTCGCCTTAACATGTCTGGCTGTATTAATGCTTGTGGACACCACCATGTCGGCCATATAGGGATCTTGGGTGTCGATAAAAAAGGTGAGGACTGGTACCAGATTACTCTGGGTGGCTCTAGTCGCGAAGATGCCTCTCTGGGTAAGGTGCTGGGCCGTGCTGTAGCAGCCGAAGAGGTTGCAGATACATTGAAGAAGCTTTTAGAGACCTATGTCGAGATTCGCCTTAACGGCGAGCGTTTCATTGATACAGTGCGTCGTGTCGGCGTGGCACCATTTAAGGAGGCTGTTTATGCCGTTGCTAGTTAATCGCGAGCTCTGGCTGAGCGATGATGTTTATCACTTCGTGCCTTTTAGTGAGTACCTTGAGTTAAGCGAGGCAGAGCAGTTGCTGGTTGATGCAGTACAGGTGAACGGCGATGCTCCGCTCGAGCAGCTCTTGCACCTTGCGGAGCGATTTGAAGCGATCGCCGTGGAGTTTCCGGTGTTGCGTGATGGTCGCGGATTTAGTTTTGCGCGTGAACTTCGTGTCAGTGGCTTTACCGGGCAGATCCGCGCAATCGGCGAAACAAGCCGTGATAAACTTGCGCTGCTGGAGCGTTGTGGCTTCGATGCGGTTGAGTTAGCCGCAGACAAATTTAAAAGAGAATACCTTAGCGCTTATACCGAGATGAGCGTTCGTTATCAGGGCGCCGTTGATGATCCACGCCCGATGTACCGACAAGAGGAGCCAGCATGAGTCGCGTCAACCTAGACCTACAAACGGCCAATCAAGAGCTGGAGTTACGCAGTGCTGATGAGATTGTACGTTGGGCACTGGAGCGCTCTGAGCGACCCCTTGTTACAACGAATTTCCGCCCTTACGAAGCGGTAATCTTGCACCTAGTGACGCAAGTACGCCCAGATATTCAGGTGCTATGGGTAGACTCTGGATACAACACCTCCGCAACCTACCGGTTTGCTGAATCGTTGATTGAACGACTCAAGTTAAATGTCGTTACCTATATCCCTCAGATGAGCAGTGCGCGGCGCAATGTGTTGATGGGGGGTATTCCGGATATCGACGATCCGCTGCATGAAGAGTTTACGCGCCAGGTAAAACTTGAGCCGTTTCAGCGAGCGCTGGCAGAGTTGAAGCCGGACCTCTGGTTTAATGCCATCCGCAAGGATCAAACAGCCTTTCGTCAATCGCTCGATGTGGTCACTCAGAGCCGCGATGGGGTGATTAAGGTGGCTCCGCTATTCTACTGGAGTGAAGCGGACCTCGACGCATACCTAGAGAGATTCGCGCTCCCCAATGAGTTCGACTATTTCGACCCGACCAAAGCCCTGGAGACGCGCGAGTGCGGTTTGCATACGCAACTTTAATAGCGCCGCGACAAATGGCCGAGGTTGAGCTTTAATTAAAGTCTAATCAATGGTTTGGAGCTTAGATGAAGTCTTTAATTGTAGCGGCGCTTGTCGCAGCGGGTGGTGGCGGTAGCTACTGGTTCTGGCAACAGCAGCAGAGCGGTGAGGTTGAGCTCGGTGGATATGTGCCAGCCGACACCGCTCTCTATATCGGTGGCCAGACATCGCCGGCGATCGTTTCGCAGCTCGAGCATCTTTACGCCCAGCCCGATATGGGGACAGATATTAAGATGCTGGCGAGCGAGATAGAGCAGGGTGGTGACTACCCAGCGCTGAACCGGTTCGCTGCCTCTTTGATGCGCGATCTATTTGCGCCTGGCACTGATATTCAAGCGCTCTACTCGCGCTTAGGGCTGGTTATTAGCGGTCCGCAGCAGCTCTTCGTTGACGGACTGGTCCCGGTTCTACACATCAGTGCCGAAAAGAGCGCAACCTTCACCCAGTTCTGGGCCCAGCATGGTCGCAGCGCTGGCCTGCCTGTGTTTGAGAACGAACTCGACGGCTCGCCCTATACACGTATTCAGCTTTCACCTCCTGAGGAGGCGAACCGCATAGATCTGATTGTCGCGCAAACAGGCGAGATGGCGGTACTCACCTTCGCCACGCCTTTTGACTCCGATAACGAACTGGCGCAGCGTCTCAGATTGAAGCAACCAGAAGAGAACCTGCTGCAGAGCGGTACGCTGGGACAAATTGCTCAACGGTACGGATTCACTAAAGAGTTCAGTTTCCTGTTTGATATTGAAGCAATAGCAAAAGCGGTATTAGGTGTCGACCAGACGCGAATGGCGAAAGATCTTGAAGCCCTCTTCGCACTGACGCAAGAGCCCGCACCCGCAGCGACCTTGACGCAAGTGTGCCGCGAAGAGTACGCCAGTATTGCCGGTTGGGTGCCCAGGATTGTTGCCGGCTACACCTCAATCCAGACAGAGCCTGGTGTCAGTATTAGCAGTCGCTCAGTGTTGGAGGTGAAGTCGGGTGAGGTGCTTAATCAATTAAACCTCCTTAATGGGCACGTGCCAAATCACGTCGCAGATGCCAACCAACAGTTGTTCGGTCTTGGGGTTGGTTTGGATATGGATCAGCTAATGCCGGTGACGGTACAGCTGTGGAATCAATTCACCCAACAGACCTTCGCCTGCGCCGAGTTGCGCCAGATGCAACAGCAGGCCGCGAGCAATAATCCTGCGATGCTTGGTTTGTTTACCGGCATGGCGCAAGGAATCAAGGGTGTTGGGCTTTCGCTCTACGACTTTACCTATGGCAATGCGATACAGCCTATTAAATCCCTCGACCTGCTCCTGAGTGTAGCTACGCAGAATCCAGCCTTGCTCGCCTCGATGGCCGCGGGCTCGCCTGCGGCGGCCTTTGGGCAGATTCCGACAGATGGTTCAACCGCCAGTGTTGACCTGAGTGAGATACAGCCAGGTTTGAGCGCAGAGGTGGGTTTGAAAGGTCAGCACCTTACTTTCGCTATGGGGGCCAAAGGGAGGGCTGCAGCCAATGCGTTGGCTAGCGAGGCGCTTGAGCCGAATGGTCTGCTTGCAATGAGTCTAAACTATCCCGCATTCGGTAGGTTGGTGGAGGCGTTCCCACTCGACGCTATTGAACCTCTGATAACAGATAGTGAAACGAGTGTCTGTTTAGAGCGTGCGCGTGTTGTTGAGTTGCTACGCCAGCAGCCTGTCAAGGCAGCATACCGCATGGGGTTCTCGCCACAGGGCTTTGACTCGACGGTGGACCTCGATATTGATGCACAGGAGGAGCCTGGGCTGATCAACCCTGTGGGTAGCTTTACGCTCTATGACCAGACTTGGGACTGTCCTCAAGGTGTAATGGTGGGTCTGGAGGAGATTCGCGCTGACGGCACCGGTACCTACGAGGAGAATGATGAGTCAGGCGCCTGTTCAACTTACGCTTATGACTATCGCTGGAGTCAGTCGGGTAATCGGTTAAGTTTTGATATTACTAGCTCACGTGGACGCAGTGACTGCGTCGGCGATTGGGAGGAGTACGGCACTTTCGCCGCTTCATGTACGTTGATCCCTAGTGCTGAGGGATTCGGTTGTATTTATGAAGATGATGAGAGTGATGGTTTGTTCGCCTATAAACGGCGGTAGTTTGTGGGACCTCTGGCATAGGTTCGTGAATATTAGAGAGGCTCGCAGTTTGGCGAGCCTCTCTACTTTTGGAGTTTTAAATGGAATACCTACCTCTCTTTTTTGATCTGCAAGGCCAGCCTGTTCTGCTTATTGGTGGGGGTGATATTGCGTTGCGCAAAGCGCGTTTACTGACACGCGCTGGCGCTCGAGTGCGTCTCGTCTCGCCAGAAATCTTGCCAGAGGTGGAACAGTTGGTGGTTGAAGCGGCTGGTGAGATTATTGAGGCGCGCTATCGAGACGAGCATCTAAATGGTGTGAGATTGGTTGTAGCGGCAACCGATGATGATGAGGTTAATCAGCAGGTTCATACTGATGCGGTTGCCGCGGGCATTCCTGTAAATGTTGTCGATAACCCGCCTCTGTGTACCTTTATCTTTCCGGCAATCGTCGACCGCTCACCCATCGTTATTGGTATATCCTCAGCAGGTAAAGCCCCGGTGTTAGCGCGTAATCTGCGGGCGAAGCTGGAGACTCTCATCCCCCCAAGATATGCAGAGTTGGCCTCGCTGGTTGGGCGTTTTCGTTCTGCCGCAAAACTTAAGTTCGACAGCGTCAACAAACGCCGCAATTTTTGGGAGAGGGTGCTTGGAGGTTCTGTGGCCGAGCGTGTATTTGCGGGCCAAACGCGTGAAGCCGAGGAGCTACTGCTGCAGCAACTGCACACCGCCGATGCTGACCATCAGGTGGGGGAGGTCTATCTTGTCGGTGCCGGACCTGGTGATCCTGAGCTCTTGACGTTCAAAGCGCTGCGTTTGATGCAGCAGGCCGATGTTGTTATGTACGATGCGCTTGTTTCAGCTGAAGTTTTAGATCTCTGTCGGCGTGATGCTGATCTGATCTACGTTGGCAAACAGCGTGATAATCACGCCGTTCCACAGCAGGGGATCAACGACCTGTTGGTCCAGCACGCTAAGGCGGGTAAGCGAGTCGTGCGTTTAAAAGGTGGTGACCCGTTCATCTTCGGACGCGGTGGCGAAGAGCTACAACAGCTTAAAGCTGCGGGCGTCCCTTTTCAGGTTGTTCCAGGTATCACAGCGGCTAGTGCGTGTAGTACTTATGCCGGGATTCCTTTGACCCACCGAGAATACTCTCAGTCAGTAAAGTTTATTACCGGGCAACTTAAGAACCGCACCTCGGATCTTGATTTTGACGAGCTGGCTGGAAGTCGCCAAACGCTGGTGTTCTACATGGGGCTGCACACAATAGAGAAGCTGAGTAAGGGATTGATTGTTGCAGGCAAAGCTAAGGATACGCCGGTCGCAATCGTTTCACGCGGCACGCGTCCTGATCAACAGGTGCTGACGGGACGACTGGATCAGATCGCCCAATTGCAGCAAAAAGCCCAGTTACCCGCTCCAGCGCTAATTATAGTTGGGGAGGTTGTGGAGCTGCACCAGACGCTCGCCTGGTTCGGGGATAACGAGCCCGCGCCGCTGCCGTAGCGGCGCGTCCTAACTGCTCTCTTTACAGGAAGTTGTATCCAACGAGGAAGCTACCTGCGTAACCAATCGCGAAGGCAATGGCTAGGAAGAGCACATAGCGTGCGTAGGTGGCAAAGGTTAGGATCTCCACTTTAGACATCGCAATAATGCCGGCAGCAGAGCCGATGACAAGCATCGATCCGCCTACGCCGACAGCGTAGGTCAGTGATAGCCACTCAGCATGAGACATGCTGATATTCGATTTTAGCAGGGCTGCAGTTAGCGGAACGTTATCAACAACTGCTGAGAAGAGTCCCATAACGAAATTGGCGGCTACAGGGGGCATAACTTCATAGATGCGCACGAGGCTATCCAGTACGCCAATCTCTTTTAGCATGCCAACAAGTAGCAGGATGCCCAAGAAGAACATGAGCGTATCGAACTCAATCTTGCGGATGTAGTCCAACAGGTTTTCGCGCTTATCTTCGTTATAGAGGAAGCGGCCGATAAGGAACATGAGCGAGAGGCCGAATAGGAACGTTAGCACCGGTGGGATCCCGGCAATAATGTTGAGTACAATCGTGCCGATAATCGTCGCGAGGAAAACCACTGCGATTACCTTACCTACATGATCGTCCCGACGGGGTGTTGGAATTACCTCAGTAACACCGTTGAGGGGGCGAGAGAGCATGCCAGCCAACGCGAGAACGCTGACGAACGCTGGGGCAGAGAGCAGTAGAAGGTCCTGTATCTCCACCTTGCCAGCAAGGAATATCATAAGCGTAGTTACGTCACCGGTTATCAGTGCGACGCCACCGGAGTTGACAGCAAAAACCACCATCACGGAGAAGCGTAGCGTTTTACGCCTATCGAGTCGCAGCGAGAGAACGAGCGCGATAGAGACCAGCGTTGCAGTGATGTTGTCGCAGAGTGATGAGAAGACGAAGGCGAAAATCGCCACCAGAAATATCAGCTTACGTTCACTGATGCGTCGCGGTAGCATTTTATAGATGAGCGTCTCTATCAGTCCCTGATGGTTGAGAAAGGCAACGAATGTCATGGCTGCCATAAGAAAGAGCCATAGACCCGCGATCTCTAGGATGTTCTCATCCAGTTTATGGCGTAACTCCTCGGGAGTGGTTCCCGCTTCTGGAAATAGAAATACCAGAATCCAAGCGAGAGCTCCAAGGAATAGAGTCGACTTCGCCTTATTTACATGAATGACCTCTTCGAGCACGATAGAGAGCAGCGCTAACCCCGCGAGGGAGATTAGGACGGTATGCAACATGGAATGTGTCCTGTAGTTGTTCAGCGTAAGGTCGTAGTTTGGTCATACCGATAGGTAATTTTACTACGTAATAAACGCTCTAAGATTGATGATGGGCGAATATTAACCGATTTTAGGGGCGCTTACGCGCAGTTAATCGGTAATAAGTGTTAAGTTCTTGTAACTTTTTTTCATACTCTTATTTCAATCTGCGAGGCTGCCCGTTGGTGCAAAAGGTTTCCCCAGAGTCGAACTGGTACGTCTATATGCTGCGTTGCGCGGATGGGTCTCTCTACACCGGAATAACGACTGATCCGCAGCGTAGACTCAGACAGCACCGCGGGGAGTTGAAGGGTGGTGCACGCTACACGCGCTCCCGCTCGCCGCTATCGTTAGTCTGGCTAGAGGTGCAGCCTGATCGTGCCACTGCGACACGTCGGGAAATACAGATAAAGGGTCTGAAGGCGAGCGCTAAAGAGTCGCTCTTGAAACAGTTTAAACTGGCTGAAGAATTTTCCTGATGAAGTGCTTTTTGGGTGCTCTGTTATTGCTCGAAATCGAGTTTTTGAGGGTGTAAATTCATAGAAACAATGGTTTAGGTGATGAATAGCTTTCACTGGTCTTTCGCGCTTTGCGAACTAAACTGAAAAGGAATGCAGGGCGAGCCGTTGATTCGGTGTTGACCTCGGCAACCTGCCCCGGGTCATTAAGGGGATGACGAGCGGAAATCTTTCCCGCAAATGAGGCGGCCCCAACGGGACCGCCTCAACTATTTCTGGCGCTAAATCTAAGGTGCAAAACCCAAGGCGCAAAAATTCAGGGCGTAAAACCTAAGTGGTCAGGACGCGCCTAAAACCAGAATCAATCGCGTTTTGCGAGACGCTTCGACGGCTTACGTGGCTTTGCGTCTTTGCTCTCAGAGCTCTTACGCGCACGCTTGGGCGCTGCATCACTCGCATCACTTGGTTTACGACTGCGCTTGGCTGGCGCATCGTCGCTCCATGGGCGAATATTGAGTGACTGACCACAGACTCTCGCTTTTGCGAGTTGGCTAAGCTGTGCTTTCGAAAGGTTTGAAGGCAGATCAACAGTCGTAAACCCGGAGCTGATATCGACTCGGCCGATCAGACCTGAGTTAATTTCTGCCTCATTCGCTATCGCGCCAACAATGTTACCTGGCTTAACCCCATGATCATGTCCGACGTTGATCCAGTAGCGTTGTTTGTCTGCATCAAGTGCTTCGCGATTACGTTGGCGCGGTTTGCCATCACGCTCAGGACGAGGAGCACGTTCGCGGCGAGGAGGGGCAGCATTTGGATCCGGCTCGTTCTCATCAAGGAAGAAGCGACGGTCTGAGTTCAACAATCCAAGGGCAGCGGCGGCCAATGCACTCGCTGTGATACCACTCTCTGTAACTAGTTCTGTGACCAGCTTGTGGTAGGCGTTTGCGTCCGGTGTTCCGGTTGCATCGACCAGCTGCTTCTTTAGACGCTGCGCACGCATCTCGTTGATCTCAGCAGCCGTTGGCAAAACCAGCTTCTCCAGTGTAGAGGAGGTGCGGCGTTCAATCTGGCGCAGCAGCCCACGCTCACGCGGGGTCACGAAGAGAATTGCATCTCCGCTGCGACCCGCACGACCTGTACGACCGATACGGTGCACATAGGACTCAGCATCATAAGGAATGTCGAAATTGAAGACGTGAGTGATACGGTCAACGTCCAAGCCGCGGGCAACAACATCAGTAGCAACAAGAATTTCTAGGTTGCCTCTCTTCAGCTTATCAACGATCTTCTCTCGCTGTGCCTGCGGAATATCGCCGTGCAGAGCGGCGGCTGGGAATCCTTCAGAGCGCAACTGTTCGGTTAGCTCTTCGGTCATTGTCTTAGTGCGGACAAAGATGAGAGCAGCGTCATGCTCTTGCTGCTCCAGCATACGTGTGAGTGCAGCAAACTTAGACATGCCGCGAACTTCCCAGATACGCTGGCGAATGGTGCTAGCTGTCGCTGTTTTTGAAGCGATCTTAACAATGGTCGGATTCTGCAGGTAACTTTCTGCAATGCGACGCACTTCGTTTGGCATTGTTGCCGAGAAGAGGGCGATCTGTCGCGTTGGCGGCGTGTGCTTTAGGATCCACTCGACATCGTCGATAAAGCCCATGCGCAACATCTCATCTGCTTCATCGAGCACCAGCGCTTGAAGTTTATCCAGTACCAGCGTTCCGCGGCGGATGTGGTCCATAACGCGACCTGGAGTGCCGATTACAACCTGCACACCTTTGCGCAGGGCGCGTAACTGTGTGTCATATGCCTGTCCACCATAGATCGACAGCGTACGAATGCCAGAGAGGTATCGAGAGTACTGCTCGCACGCCTCTGCAACCTGAATCGCTAGCTCACGCGTTGGCGCAAGTATGAGCAGCTGGGGCTGGTGCAGGTTTGGGTCGATACGATTTAGTAGTGGTAGTGCGAAGGCAGCAGTTTTACCTGTACCTGTTTGCGCCTGACCAAGCAGGTCATCACCGTTTAGAAGTGTTGGGATCGCTTCAGCTTGAATCGGTGAGGGGGTCTCGTAACCTACATCTTTCAATGCATCGAGAATAGCGGGCGCAAGTCCCAAGTCAGCGAAGGTGCTGGTGGGGTTTTCAGAATCAGACATATTGGAGGTTGTGTACCTATTTTAGAGTGCGCAGTCAGAGCGCGGCCCATGAATCGACTGGGTCTTGCCCAAGGCGACTCATGGGAGGGGTGTTAAAAGAGGACGGAGTGTATACGAATTGAACAGCGACTGTCCAGCTAAAGTCTGAGAGTTTAACTGGGAATCAACATGCCACGCTGAACAAAATCAAAGGCTTCCAGACGTTTCATCCAGCGCTCCACTGCAGGGTAGTCGGCTGGGTTAATACGCTGAAATTCGAAACGTGCGGCCCAAGGGTAGATAGCGAAGTCAGCAATGCTGAGCTCGTCCGCAACGTAATCACGCTGCTGCAGGCGACTATCTAAAACTCCCCAAAGGCGCTGCGCCTCTTTATTGTAACGCTCTTCAGCGTACGGGACTGGCTCTTTTACAAACATATTAAAATGGTGTGCTTGGCCGAGATAGGGGCCAAAGCTACCCATCTGGAACATTAGCCACTCCATCACCTCCATCTGTTTGCGCGGGTCAGTAGGAAGGTACTGCTGCGCTTTGTTCGCCAGGTAGAGAAGTACAGCGCCGGATTCAAACACCGATATTGGCGCTCCGTCTGGGCCCTCTGAATCAACAATCGCCGGTATCTTATTGTTTGGACTGATGGCGAGGAATTCGGGCTTAAACTGGTCTCCTGCACTGATGTCGATCGGGTGTACCTTATACTCCAGGCCACACGCCTCTAGCATTATTGAGATCTTGCGGCCGTTCGGTGTTTTCCAAGTGTATAGATCGATCATGGGGGACTCCTTAGGCGCCTGGGCGGGTAAAGTGGTTGAAAATACTTATGAGCTCATTTTCGGTGTAGCTGACTATAATGAGCTGCTGCCCTGGTTTAATTAGGTCAGGATCCTGGCCTAGCATGCCCTGCTGGTAGTTGTAGACGTAGGTGTCGTTAACCTTTTGGTAGAGAAATTCTCCTAGGAACGAGCTACGGCGATTCTCCAATGTCTCATCAGCTAGCATCGGGATCTCTGCTGTCAGTACACGTCCGCTCTCTTTGAGCTCAATTCCTTGTGCAAAGGTTTTAATAAGGCCGTGTTGCAAAATGCCCCATAGACCCTGTTCATCATTGGGGGATACGGCGTGGATATAAAAGACAGTACCGGCTGCGAGATCGGGATCTGAGAGTAGCTCCTGCAGACGAATTCTCTGACCGGGTCTCAGCGACGTGACAGGCTTAGTCGAGCTTACTTCGATATTTCCGGACTGGTCAGTCACCTCAAACTGTACAGCGGGTGCAGTACCCTGAGTTACAACGATTGATTGGCCCTTAAGTGATTCTACGGAGCCCTGAACCAGTTGCGATGTCGGCTCTACGGCCTTGACTACTGTCGCGGTATCATCTGCTAAGCGCTCTTTAACTGCCTGCATCACCTGTGTTACTTCTACGCGTGTCGGTTCTGCTGATCTGCTAGAGGCAGACGACGCTCGGTTGTTAGTTGAGGCCCGATCGTCGGCTGATACAGCGCCTTGGTCTAAAGCGGCACTCTGATCGGAAGTATCATTTTCAGCTAAGGTTTGATCGTCTAACGAGGTTTCAGCGCTCTGACTGGGCGCGCCAACGCGCTCTATGTTGATGGTCTCGCTCTGCATGGTAGGCATGGCTAGCAATTGCTCACCTGTCACAAAGTTGTCAGCCTTGGTGATGTCTAGCACCTGCTCTTTGGAGTCGGTTGTGAGCTTCTCTATATGCTCTTGCGCAGCGGCTTTTACCTTGGGCGCTACGGGCTCGTCTATCGCTTTTGGCTTGACTGCTTGAGTTGAATCAGTGCTTGTGTCTGCATTTTGGTTGAATAGGTAGATACCGATGCCCACTATGATTAGGATCAGTACAACAATTGCACGTTGCATTTAACTTCTCTTCCCTGTGGATGGCTCTCCATCCCTAGATGCGTGAAAAGCTACAATAATCAGTTTTGGGCAGGTATTAAAGTGCAATTGCTGTTTAATATATTGTTTTTTAGTCGGTATAGGTAAGTGATGTCTGAGACTGACAACCCAGATGATTTCTCCTCCATGATGCTTGGCGAAGGCGTCAAGCCGCTACAGAGTGAAAAACGGGTCTCAACGCGCGAACGTTTGCGTCGCGGTGATCTCGACCTACTTGCGCAGCGCCGCAAGCAGGCAGAGGGTGTTGATGAGCGCTTTCGGCTCCAGCCTGAGCAACTCCTCAATCCTGCTGATCCAATTGAGTGGAAGCGCGATGGTGTGCAAGAGGGGGTCTATCGCAATTTGCGTCTGGGTAAGTATGCAGCTGATGCACGCCTTGACCTACTCAACCGCTCTCTCGCGGAGGCGGTCGATGAGGTGCCGGGCTTCGTTAAACAGTGCTACAAGCTTGGATTGCGCACGGTAATTATTAACCATGGTCGCGGCAAACACGCTAAGACGACGCAGAATATCCTGCGCTCCTGTCTGGTACTTTGGTTACCAAAGATCGATGAGGTTCTAGCCTTTCACTCCTGTCAGCCTCAACACGGTGGTTTGAGTGCGATCTATCTGTTGCTGCGAAAAAATGAACAGCAACGTTTGGAGAATGTTGAACGACACCGTTGATACGGGGAATCAGCTTTATAATCAGCTAACTGGCTGTTTTTAGGTTTTTGGTACAAAATACAGAGAGTTATCATTTAAGGAGCAAACAATGGGGGACAAACGGCTCGACCGAGAGGCCCAATACTGGAAAGTGACCAGTGTTTTGCTTCTTACCGTCGCAGCACTTGTTGTCGCTGCATTGAGCGTGCCGCAGTTCTCTACTGAGGCACTCTTGGCGGCACTTCCTGTCGCCATATCGGCGCTGTTTGTTATCCGAACGCACCGCGCCTTGGTGGCGCAGCTGCAAGCTGAGTTGGAACGTCAGCTCCCGATTGATAGCGGCACTGGGGCTACTACGTTGCTCTGGTTTCAACACATGCTAGAGCAAGAGTGCCGCAGGGCGATGCGTGAGTTCAGCCCAGTCAGTGTAATGCGACTACTACCGGTTAACGCCACCAATTCGCTGCACAATGCAGATCTTGTAGAAGCGATGCAGAAACGGATGACACGCCCAGGGGATCTAGTTGCCCTAGACGATGCTCGCGGGCTATGGCTGCTTCTGCCTGCAACCAATGAATCGGTGAGTGCGTTCGCTGAGCGTATCTTTCAAGTGGTCAATCAGCAGGCGGGTGCGACGCACCTTCTCTGCTACACCTTCCAACCCACTGCGGATCTTAACCTCACTAAGGTGACTGATCTCTTCGCTCAGTTCGAACTCGAACTGCACGATGACAAAAAAACGAGATCCAAATCTCAGTCCGAGCCAGTGTTGCGTTGCGAATCTGAGGGCTTTGATATGCCCAGTGTGACCTATTCGCTCTAATGTCTAACCTCACTCGGTTACCCGAGCTACTGCAACAGAGTTGTACTCGCAGAATTCTTTGGCATCAGTGTGCCGAAGTCGAGGTCGAAGGCGAGCTTCGCCGTCTACTTGAGCAGCTCAACTATCCGCCGGAGCAGTGCGCTCTGCTATCAGAGCGCAAATTAGCGGGTTTGCAGCCGATAAAACGCGGTGAGTTTGTGCGCCACTTAGGGCTCAGTTACCTCTGTGTAGTTGTCGATGCCTTTTCAGGACTTAATCCAAGTGCCTTAGCTCAGGCAGCGGGCACGCTCAAAGGCGGCGGTGTTCTGATTCTGCTTACACCTAAGGCTGAGCACTGGGCCGACTTCTACGACCCGGAATATGCCTATATTGGAGCATCTGATCGACCTGTCGGTCACTTTATTCAATGGCTCAAGACGCATTTAGAGGCCAGCCCTGCGGTGGTATTAGCCTCTTACAGGTTTGAGCAAAATCAGAGCCCAGCCAGGTTCCAACCTGAGCAACTAGGGGTCTATCTCGGAGGCGAGCAGCGCAGCGCCGTCCTGCAGTTATTGGTTTGCTGGCGCCAGCGCAAGAGTTGTACGCTGATCGATGCTGATCGCGGGCGAGGCAAAAGCAGCGCCCTCGGGCTCGCGCTAGCACTGCAGAGTAGTTTTAATCGCACTGACGTTGTGGTTACCGCGCCTGATAAGCGTGCGCTGAGTTCGCTTAACCGGGCATTTTCCGAGCGCTTGCCGGACGCTGTGCTGCCGACTTACCTGACGCCGGCGCAACTGCTTGAGCGCAACCAAAAGCCGCTGTGCTTGCTGATTGATGAAGCGGCTGCGTTACCGCTTCCAGTGTTGCAGAAGCTGGTCGATCTCGCGCCTCACGTTGTCCTTGCGAGTACTCAACATGGGTATGAGGGGTTTGGCCGCGGTTATGGCCTTCGGTTTACCCGATCGCTGGAGGAGAGTCGCGCCGATGTGCGGCGTATTACTCTGAGCCAGCCACTGCGCTGGGCTACTGGTGATCCTCTGGAGGCGTGGGTTGATGGAGCGCTGCTGCTAAATCAAGATGACCTGCGCTCGTCGATGACGCCGTCGCTAAAAGAGGGTGTCATGGAGGTGAGGGTTGAGTTGTTGCTGCAACAGCCTAATCTTTTCACGGCAATCTACCAGCTACTCGCTCAGGCGCACTATCGAACCTCGCCAGCTGATCTTCGTGTGCTACTAGACTCCGAGGGGCAGCGGCTATTTATTGATGTAAGAGAGGGTCAGCTGGTTGCCGTTGCCTGGGTGGCTCAGGAGGGGCCGATTGAGCCTCAACTGGCGCAGTTGATCGCACAGGGTCGTCGCCGTCCAGCAGGTAATCTTTTACCTCAGTCACTTATTTATTATGAGGGTTGGGTTGAAGCTGCCAGTCAAAGGTTCTGGCGGGTTGTGCGCATTGCGGTTTCTGCGAGCTGTCGACGACAAGGGGTTGCGCGTCGGCTGATTGAGCATATGAAAAGGGTGGCCAAACAAGAGTCTGTTGATCTTCTCGGTGCAAGCTTCGCAGGGCATGACGACCTGCTGTGTTTTTGGCAGCAGCTAGATTTTCATCTGATGCGTGTGGGGGAGGTGGTGGACCCTGTTGCGGCCGCACCTGCAGCTCAAGTTCTGCAGGCGTTAAACCCGGTGGCAGAGCGCTTGATTAGCCTCTTCAAGGGGGTTGCCACTGAGCCCGCCGATCGTGCCGCGTTGGAACAGCGGAATAGCCTTGCGCTGCACAATTTTGCCCACCATTTTGCACCATTGAAGCTGGTTGAGAATGCGTTGTTAGATCGCTTCAATTCTCAGGATTTTGAGCTATTAATGGCAGTTAAACAGGGTGGTAAGCTCAGCTCTGCTCAGATAAAACGCCTGCGACACTGGGTAGCCGAGCGGCTCTGAGGGCGTTTGTCCGAGGTGCTCTGAATTTGAGCGAAACTTCGGTTACAGCTGGGCTTCGTTCAAAGCGTCGCTGGGTTCAAGGCTCGGCTGGATTTAGAGCAGCGCTTCAAACTCAACTGCGTCGCCCTGTCGAAGGGTTCCCGGTTTTATTACCGAGTAGTTCTGTCCAAACAGGATCGCGCCATCCTGTTTACGGCCAAGTTGATTTAGTGTTCTGAGTGGCTCCTGCTGCGGGTCCTTCTCGCCAGTTATAGGGTCACGTGTTATCAATACGCAGCGTTCGCAGGGCTTTTCACGGCGCAGTAGTACCTCGCCTATACGAATCAGATCCCAGCTATCCTCGGCCCAGGGGGTATCTGACTCAATCACTAAGTTAGGACGGAAGCGGGCCACCTCAAAGGCTGCGCCGCTTGCGCTATTTAGCGCATCGAGTGATGCACTATTAGTTACCAAAAGTGGGTACCCATCACTAAATATGGGCCCCCAGGGGTAGCGCTTATCGGCAAGGTCGGTCGCTGTTTCGCCATTATGTAGCAGCTGCACGGGGCGTTTGAGTAATTGAGAAAACCAAGCTTCGGACGCTATCAGTCGTGGTGCAGAGAGTTGTCTGTTCCAGATACTTACCTTGCCGAGCTCACTTGAGCAAGCGTCAACCAAACAGGTCTCTGTGTGAGGGTGCTGCGCGTGGCGTACCTGCCACCCATTGGGACGCAGGTCTAACTCGAGCCCTAGCAGAAGCGGTTCGGTGCGTGCCGTAATAAAACGGCCATCGAGCTCCGCCAAGACGAGACGACGATCCCCCTCTATCCCCAGTTGCGTTACTCTCGCGTTACTGAGGTTTTGGGCGCGGCAGGACTTCAGCGGGTAGCGGCTAATTTGGCTTAGAGTGGCAGAAGCTTGCATGAAATTTCTCGGTTTTGGCTCTAATGAACTAGATTTAGATTACAGATATAGAGTATCGCCAATAGAGGTTCACCGCTATGTGCAAGTTTGGTTTAGTCACGGCAATGGTTGCGGCTGCAGCGCTTTCGTTTTCGAGTACCAGTTTTGCAGACAAACCTGAGGGTAAGGGTAAGGAGAAGTCATGGAAGGCGGCGAAGGAGCAGAAGTCAGACAGTGCTCCAGAGGAATCAGGCGCACTGTTGCGGGCACTAACGGATAACGAGCAGCAGGAGTTAGCCGATCTTGTGCTGGAGAAAGAGTATGGCTTTAGCAAAAATTCGGTACCTGTTGGTGGCACTAAGCAGCTGCCGCCAGGGTTGCAGAAAAAACTTGATCGCGGAGGCAGTTTACCACCCGGTTGGCAGAAGAAGTTGCAGCGCGGGGAGGTGGTTGATCGCGAGGTCTACCGTGAGGCCGAAAAGTTGCCTGATGAGTTGCTGCGCCGTATTACGGGTCGGGACGATCCTGTAGAGTTACTGCGGGTTGGTGACCGTATTCTTCGTGTTGTTGAGGGTCGCGGTACAATTTTGGATGTGATTGATCTCAGTGATCGTGCTATTCGGATTTTGGAATCAAATTAGTGACCCCTGCAATTGACGCTGCCAAAGCGGCTAAGATCAAGTTTCAAGTCCATCGGTATGAGCACGAAGCGGGCGCCGCATATGGTTTAGAGGCGGCGCAGAAGCTTAATTTGTCGCCGGCACAGGTGTTCAAAACACTGATGCTAGAGACCGATAAAGGTGCAAATGCCCTGAGCGTCGCAATTATTCCCGTTGCTGCGCAGTTAGACCTAAAAGCTGCCGCAAAAGCCCTTAAACAGAAACGGGTGGCGATGGCGGATCCTAAGATCGCGCAGCGCCTGACGGGTTATCTCTTAGGCGGTATAAGTCCACTTGGGCAGAAACGCCAATTCCCAACCCTGATTGATTCGAGTGCTCAGAGCTTGGAGGCTGTCTTCGTTAGCGCGGGTCGCAGGGGGCTTGAGATAGAGTTGGCACCGGCGCAACTGGCGCAGCTTACAGGCGCGCAGTTCGCCGATATTAGTTCTCTGTGACCTTATGTTATGACGGTGCGTTGTGACTTCTCGTTTTGATCAGGCCATTTTCAGGCGCGGCCGCGGCAGTGGGCCACGTTTGCCATTCCGCTTCACGGCGGGTGGGCGGTGCTTAAAGTTAGCTGGATCGAGGTTGTTGCGTTTCAGCAGCTTATAGAAGTCTGTACGGTTGCGATCAGCCAAACGAGCAGCCTGTGTGACGTTCCCTTCAGAGATTAGCAGTACCTGGATAAGGTATTCGCGCTCAAACGTCGCCCGAGCTTCCTGGAAAGTGGGAACGGCGCGATCACGCTTACCCAAGCGCGATTCCACCACTGCAGCCGGTATTGAACCTGACTCGCGGTACGCTTCTAGTGTCTCATCGATAAAATCGAACAGCTGTTTGACATTGCCTGGCCAGGAGGCTTCAGTAAGAAGCTGCATCGCTCCTGAGCTGAATGTGGCTGATGGCTTGTTGAGGCGTTTTGCTGCCTGCTTTGCGTGTTGCTTCACCAGAAGTGGAATATCTTCGGCGTGCTCTGCCAACTCCGGTACGCTAATCTGCATCGGTTGCAACTGGTAGTAGAGTGACTCAATCAAATTGCCTGTGTGCATCTCGGACTCGAGATCACGATCGGAGCTTGTGATGATACGCGTGTGTAGGGTCTCGTTGTGGAGAGCGCCCAGCGGGCGATATAGGCGCTTTTCAAGCAACTCAACAATCTGTAGCTGCATTGTACTGGGTAGCGTATCGATGTGGTGCAGAAGCAGGCTACCACCCTCTGTACGCTTCAACAGGCCAGACTCATCCGTTGTTGCCTCGGGGAATGCGCCTCTGGTGTAGCCAAACAGCTCGTGTGCTATCTCTTGTGGCGCTTTCCCACGGCAGTCTAGAACTGCAAACCTGCCTTTGGCACCTTCGCTGGCAAGGTGAATGAGCTCGGCCGATAAACGCTTGCCGGAGCCGGCTGGACCGGTTATGTGAATAGGTATCTCTGCGTTTGCGCAGTGATCAATCTGATCGAGTAGACGATCGATCAGCGCCGAGCGGTGCAGCATCAGATTACGCCAAGTGTTTACTGCTCGACGCGCATCGATAGCGGCAGCGGCTTTAACGAGATGCGGCAGCTGTTCGCTCATGCTGCTGAGCTGGAAAAAGGCGAAACAGCCGTTACGTGTAGCCGCAATAGCTTCCATCACTTGAGGTTTTGAACAGCGCAGTATTACACGGGTGCTCTGATGCGCTCTTAGAAGGTAGTCGTAAAGTTTGAAACCGCTGGAGTCACAGAGGGTAATGTCGACAATGGCGATACCATAGTGCTGGCTTGATAGGCGCTCTATCGCTGCGTCTTCACTGCTGACTAGATCGACACTCGCCAGATACTGCTCGCATGTCTCTTTTACTACAGCGCCAGCTTGTGGATCGGAATCGATAATAAGTAGGTTTGTATCGTGCATAGCCATCCAGTACTGTTTTTTGTATTTAGAAGCTAGGCGGCGGTGTTGCGCTCTTTATAAGTCTCTTCATAAGAGGCTTCATAAGCTTTTGTTTCTCGGCTTATTGTCCTAAGCTTCAACCTATATGAACTCGAGTCTAGCATAATTGTTGCAATTTGCTTACATATTTGTGTTCTGCTCTCAGTTTCTACATGGATGCTAGAACTCCCAGTGCTAAATAAAACTCTGCCTCTACTTTCGTTGCTGCTTTTAGCTGGTTGCTCCTCAACTCCATCGCAACCGATCAGCGCTCAGACTTACTTCAGGGGCTTGGTGCGCATCGCTGATAATCAACTTCAGTACCGTAGCTGCGATCAGGCCAACTGGCGCAGTGAGATCCAAGGAGTGGCTTCGATCCGTGAGCGCCTGCTTGATCGCCTTCTGAGTGCACCGCTTGGTGTCGGTATCTACCTAGAGGCCTGGGGGGATGCCCAGGGCCGTTTAACCGAATTGCAGATGTTGGGGGGCGACATAGCCACCTGCCGCTTCAATTTAGATGGCATAGAGTTGCGGGCCGGTGGACTCAATCCGGTCTGGTATGCCGATCTGCGGGATGGGGCCTTGGTGGTGCATGACAGCACTCGTTTGCGCTCATGGCAGCTCTCCAGCCCAAGTTTTAAGCAGAGCGCCAACCGTTGGAGTTGGAGCGCAGAGGGAACTCGGCTGACAGTGAAAACCGAGGCCTGTAGGGATGCTCTGGGGGTGGAGTACGCATTGTCTGCACAGTTTACTGCGGGGCAGACTCAGCTTAATGGCTGCGCTCGCTACGGTGATCTGCAGCGCAATCTGCTAAAACGGCACTATTATAGCCGTGATTCCACGCTGCTACGTCAGTTTGCACTGGAGCTGCAGGTCGATGATCGTTTTGACCTGAGCCTCATCGACCGTAAAGGTGAAACTGAACGCTATCAGGGTAGCTGGCAGGTTCTCAAATCAGGCGAATTGCTACTGCGCTTCAGTGATGAGCGTCTTCGTGGTTCCGGCAAAAGCCTGCGCTTTAAATCTGAAGAGGGGGCGCTGAGGTTGATGAATCAGCACCCTGTTTTTGGCAAGGGTACACGCCTCTACCCAGGAGTGGAGCCACTATTATCAACCTTGCGTCTGTCTCAAACTATTCCTTGATCCGGGCCAGCAGCAGCTCTTTGGCGCTATTGAGTTGAGATGCTAACCAATCGTTACCACCGCGGTCAGGATGCACCTTCTGCATTAGGCGGCGATGCGCATCAATGACCTCCTGACGGCTTGCTCTCTGAGAGACGCCAAGTATCTCGCGGGCTTGGGTCTCCGTCATCGCGGTTGCCTGCGTCGGTTTGGTTTTGGTGTTTCCACCCTTAGAGCGCAAAAAGCGCAATAGCCCCAAGCCTCTCATCAACCATGCAAAACCCTTGGGAAGTAGCGGAAGCAGCGCCGCAAAGAAGGCCCCGATCCAGTGAAGTTTTCCGGTTATTGTAAGGTATAGCAGTGCCAGTCCAAGGATAATCAAGCAGAGCTTGAAGGCAGCCATGGTCCTCTGGTTTGCCGGCTGTTTACGGTACCAAAACCAGCCCCCAATAACGACGAGAGTGATTAGAAAAAGACCGACTGGATTCATTTTACCCCTTTTGTAGGCAGACAATCTGATACAAGTGTAGCAACGTAGCACTGTGCATAGCTACGTGAGAGGTGAGAATGAAGATCAGCTTGGAGACGCTGCAGTCAGAGCGTCCAGTGATTGAACAGTTAGTGCTAAAGTCCTTTGAGTGTGAGATCTATCTTGTTGATGTGAAAATAGATTCAAAGGAGTTTCAGGTGGTGGATGCGCAGGGTAAGCCGCTTATGTTCCGCTCTCAACTGGCTGCCAAGAAACCCTTTAAAGGCCTAGGGGTTAGTGACACCCGACTGAGCCATGCAAGCCCCTACAATGAGATGATTGGGCTTGAGTGTGCGGCTGTTGAGCCGATGCTTGTTCGGCTCAACAACCCTGATGAGGATCTCTCTTAGCGAATACGCATGCCAGGCTGTGCGCCTGAGTGTGGCTCAAGAATCCACAGCTCTTTGCCGCCTGGTCCTGCAGCTAGAACCATGCCCTCTGATATGCCAAACTTCATCTTCCGCGGTGCAAGGTTGGCTACCATCACAGTCAGTTTGCCCTCTAGATCTTCTGGCGCATAGGCCGACTTGATGCCGGCAAATACATTGCGCTCTCCATCTCCGAGGTCCAGTGTCAGGCGCAGAAGCTTATCAGCGCCCTCTACGTGCTCAGCTTTAGCGATACGAACCACGCGCAGGTCAACCTTAGCGAAATCATCGAAGGTGATCTCATCTGCAATGGGCTCAATGCTCGGCTTCTTCGCAGGAGCAGCTGGCGCAGCAGCCTGTAGATTCTGTTTAGAGTCCTCGATGACCGCTTCGATCTGCTCAGGCTCAACACGCTGCATCAGCGGTTTAAACTTATTGATCTTGTGGTTACGTAGTGGTGTTGCAACGGCATCCCAACTCTGGTCCTCGATATTGAGGAACTCTGCCCCACGTTTAGCTACCTCAGGTAGTACAGGCGCGAGGTAATTAAGGATTATGCGGAAGAGGTTGATTCCCATGGAGCAGCAGGCTTGGACTTCGGCCTCTTTGCCCTCCTGTTTTGCCAGCACCCAGGGCTCTGCAGAGTCGATGTACTGGTTCGCCTTGTCGGCTAGTGCCATGATTTCGCGCATAGCACGGGCATACTCGCGCTTCTCATAGGCATCGGCAATGCTAGCGCCTGCCGCAACTGCATCAGCATAAAGCGCAGGCTCTGCCAATTCGTCTGCCAGCTGTCCGTCAAACTTTTTCGTGAGAAAGCCGGCACAGCGGCTCGCGATATTAACCACCTTGTTAACCAGGTCGGCGTTTACCCGTAGGCGGAAATCGTCGAGGCTCAGGTCGATATCATCGATGCCAGAACCGAGCTTGGCGGCAAAGTAGTAGCGTAGGTACTCTGGCTTAAGGTGTTTGAGGTAGGTCTCGGCCATAATGAAGGTGCCGCGAGATTTTGACATCTTCTGACCATTCACTGTTAAGAAACCGTGACAGAATACGCCTGTTGGCGTGCGGAAACCTGCACCGTGCAACTCCGCTGGCCAGAATAGGGTGTGGAAATAGGCGATATCTTTACCGATGAAGTGGTAGAGCTCAGCGTCGCTATCCTTCGCCCAGTAGTCGTTGAAGTCCACGCCATTCTTGTCGGCCCAGTTCTTGAAACTAGCCATGTAGCCGATAGGTGCATCCAGCCAGACATAGAAGTACTTACCGGGTGCATCGGGGATCTCAAAACCCCAGTAGGGTGCGTCGCGCGAGATATCCCACTGCTGCAGACCTGACTCGAACCACTCGTTGAGCTTGTGTTTCATCTGCGCCTGAACGTGGGTATCAACCCACTCTTTGAGGAACCCTTCAAAGTCTTCCAGTTTAAAGAAGTAGTGCTCAGACTCCTTCTCAACAGGTTTTGCACCGGAGACAGCAGAGTAGGCATTCTTCAGCTCAGTGGGGCTGTAGGTAGCACCGCACACCTCACAGGAGTCGCCATACTGATCTGCAGCGCTACATTTCGGACACTCGCCCTTGATGAAACGGTCGGGTAAGAACATCTGCTTCTCTGGGTCATACGCTTGGGTGATGGTTCGTTTGGCGATATGGCCACCATCGCGCAGACGCGTGTAGATCAGCGAAGCGAACTCGCGATTCTCCTCTGAGTGTGTTGAGTAGTAGTTATCGAAGTTAACCAAGAACCCGCTAAAGTCGCGCTGGTGCTCTTCACTCACTTTATCGATGAGCTGCTGCGGGCTGATCCCCATCTGATCAGCTTTGAGCATAATTGGCGTTCCATGGGCGTCATCGGCGCAGACATAGGTACAGGTGTTGCCGCGCTGCTTCTGAAAACGTACCCAGATATCTGTCTGGATATACTCCACCAGGTGGCCTAGGTGGATCGGGCCGTTGGCGTAGGGAAGGGCACTGGTAACAAGGATTTTGCGCTGTTTGCTCATTGTGTCGGTATTCTGAATGGCTAAAAAGAGATCGGCAGATTCTACGCGTTCAGACGGCAGGGATAAAGTGGTAGAATCCGCCACCAATTTATAGGTTAAGGCCCGAAGGATCGTTTATATGGCACTGCCACAGGTAGACCCCTCCCAGTATGAGACTCAGTTGGCTGCTAAACAGCAGCGTATGGAGCAGCTCTTTGCGCGCTTCAACCCGCCAGCGATGGAGCTCTATCGCTCGCCAACCGAGTACTACCGCATGCGCGCTGAGTTTCGCGTGTGGCATGACGATGATGATCTCGACTACGTGATGTTCGAACCGGGCTCAAAACATGAGAAGTACAAGCTTACCGAGTGCCCAATGGTAGACCGGCGGATCGCCGACATGATGTTCCCTTTTTTGGAGGCGTTAAAAGGGGTTAAGGAGCTACGTGCGCGTCTGTTTCAGGTCGATTTTCTTGCCACGCTTTCGGGTGAGCTACTGGTCAGCCTGCTCTACCACCGCAAGATCGGCGATGAGTGGATTGAGGCTGTAAAGCCGCTGCGCGAACAGTTTGATATTGATATCGTGGGGCGATCGCGCAAGAACAAAATTGTTTTAGAGCGCGACTTTGTGTTTGAAACGCTTACTATTAATGGCCGCGAGTATCACTACAAGCAGACTGAGAACTCATTCACTCAGCCCAATGCACGTGTCTGTGAGCAGATGATTGAGTGGGCGATTGATGCTACGGCTGGAAAGTCGGGCGATTTGGTGGAGTTCTACTGTGGCAACGGAAACTTCACGCTGCCACTGGCGCAGAATTTTCGGCAGGTGGTCGCAACAGAGATCTCGAAAGAGTCGGTGCGCGCTGCGCAGGTAAACATTGAACGCAATGCCATAGATAACGTCGCCATTCTTCGCCTCTCCTCAGAGGAGTTTACCGAAGTACTGCGCGGCAATTTAACCACAAGACGCACCGCTGGTGTCGACCTAGACGCCTGTGAGTTTCGCACTGTGCTGGTTGATCCGCCACGTGCCGGCTTGGATGCTGAGACGGTAAAGCAGGTACAGGGTTACGAGGATATTCTCTACATCTCGTGCAATCCGCAGACCCTTGCGGAGAACTTAGAGGTGCTCTGCGAAACGCACAGCATTGAGCGCTTTGCACTCTTCGATCAGTTCCCCTACACAGACCACATTGAGTGTGGAGTGGTGCTCAAGCGGCGCTAGACTTTTTGCAGGTGACCTCTAGTACTCTGGTAAAAAACCTACTAAATTAGTCGGAAAATATCAGAACGACTGGAGTCAATGTGTCAGAAGCAGTGAAAGGTTCAGCTCTTCCGGGAGTTAAAAAAATTGTTGCTGTTGCCTCGGGCAAGGGCGGTGTTGGTAAATCGACTGTGACCGCCAATCTGGCGCTGGCGTTAGCGGCCGAAGGGCAGCGGGTCGGTCTGTTGGATGCTGATATATATGGCCCAAGCCAGGGCATGATGCTCGGTGTGCCCGCCGGCACGCGTCCGAAAACTGCTGGCGAAAAACATTTTGTGCCGGTCGAAGCGCTGGGCCTGCAGACCATGTCAATGAGCTATCTGGTTGATGAAAACACACCAATGGTTTGGCGAGGGCCTATGGCAGGGAGCGCGTTGCAGCAACTTCTCACGCAAACGCAGTGGGATAATCTCGATATACTGCTCATCGATATGCCACCGGGTACTGGCGACATACAGCTGACGCTGTCGCAGCGTGCCGCCGTAGATGGTGCCGTCATTGTTACAACCCCGCAGAATATTGCGCTGCTTGATG
This sequence comes from Oceanospirillaceae bacterium, assembly GCA_013373575.1. GTDB lineage: Bacteria > Pseudomonadota > Gammaproteobacteria > Pseudomonadales > Balneatricaceae > Marinobacterium_E. The sequence continues at coordinate 28,783 of JABXHP010000031.1, forward strand.
CTAAAAAGGGTATTGAGATGTTCGCCAAAGTGGACATTCCAGTACTGGGCGTGGTTGAGAACATGAGCACTCACATCTGCTCAAACTGCGGTCATGAGGAGGCGATTTTTGGTGCAGGTGGCGGCGAGAAGATCTCTGCCGACTACGACACCAAGCTGCTGGGGCGTATCCCACTTGCTTCGCAGATCCGTGCAGAGGCTGATGCGGGCACCCCCACTGTTCAGGCTGCGCCCAATTCGGAGTACGCGCTGCGCTTTAAAGAGATCGCCCGATCCATAGTGAGTGAATTGGCTAACACAAAAGCTGCGCAAGTGCCGTTCATAAACATCATGGAAGATTAAGCACCAACCTCAGTTTTTCTCCCCTTTGACGCGCAGACAATGAGTCTGCGCGCTCTCCATCCTTGAAAATATCCGAGCGAACGGCGTCAGTTTCTGCTAGAATCCCGCACTGTTTTTTGTTTGGTCGTGAGTAGTTTTTATGGGTATCAAGGCTGATAGCTGGATTCGCAAGATGTCGCAGGAGCACGGGATGATCGAGCCGTTTGAGGCGGGTCAGGTGCGCTCTGTTAATGGTTCTCCAATCGTCTCTTACGGCACTTCTAGTTACGGCTATGATGTGCGTTGTGCTGACGAGTTTAAGGTGTTTACCAACATCAACTCAGCTGTAGTTGATCCAAAGCAGTTCTCCGAGGAGAGCTTCGTCGATATCAAGTCGGATGTCTGTATCATTCCGCCAAACTCCTTCGCACTCGCACGCACAGTTGAGTACTTTCGTATTCCGCGTGACGTGCTGACGATCTGTCTGGGTAAGAGCACCTATGCGCGTTGCGGTATCATCGTCAACGTTACGCCGCTCGAGCCTGAGTGGGAGGGGCACGTAACACTCGAGTTTTCCAACACTACACCGCTTCCAGCGAAGATCTACGCCAATGAAGGTGTGGCGCAGATGCTTTTTATCCGTGGTGATGAAGTGTGTGAAACCTCATACAAGGATCGTGGCGGTAAATACCAGGGTCAAACTGGCGTAACCGTGCCGCGCACTTAAGGGTAACAGGAATGATAACCACAAAACTCCTTGAGGAGTTCTGGACTCAACTCCAGCAGACCGTAGAGCAACTTAAAGAGACTCAAGTTCATGAGCTACCAGAGCAGGGTGAGCGTCTTTTGAGCCCCTACCGGAAGCGGTTGCAAGAGATAGATAACAACCTCACCTTAAATATTGAACGCCAAACTGATGAGGGTGCGGTGGATCTGGTGTTCGGTTGTGACGGTTACCCAGAGTCAATTAATACCGTCCTCTCGATGGTCGACTCCGCGCCGCGTATAGCC
>JABXHP010000168.1 GCA_013373575.1 Oceanospirillaceae bacterium
AGCAAAGCAGGCGTTTAGTAACGGCTGGTACAGCGTTGAGTCAGGCGGGCGCGCCAGTTTCGTTAGCGTCTGCGCTATCACAGAGTCAGAGCTGGAGTCGGTGCGCAACCAGTTGGCCCAGACCTTCGTCGAGATCTACGGCGCTCCGAGTCTTGAGGCAGCAATGCCTGTGGCTATCGACGAGATCGAACAGATGCGGGCAATGTGTGAAGATTTTGAAGACAACACCCTATTGATGGTAAGCCGAAATCTAACCGATGTTGGCGTTGAAGAGACCTACCGCTCTCGCGCACCGCAAGCAGCCTCACTGGAAGCCTTTGCGGTGCACGGCAGCTACGAATAAGTAGCTAGGTATCAACTGTAACGCTTCGATAAAGATGACACCTGAACGAGTTAAAGACCGAAACTCGAATAGGGGATATAGCACACGGGAGTGCCTGGTTCGATCTGCTGGGCACTCTCATCCAAATCTACCAACCCCTCAGACCAAGCCAAACCGGTGACGCGTCCTGACCCCTCCGAACTGAAGACCTCCACTTTTCCATCGCGGACACGTGCGCGTAACAGCTCACTACGCCCCGGCTTTTTGTTCTTGTAGAAATTGGCTGGCATCAGGTAGCCCTGAGGCTCAAACCACTCGGAGCCCGATAGCAGTGCCATCGCTGGTGCGGCGAAGCGCAACGTACAGACCCAAGCAGCAACTGGATTTCCAGGCAAACCAACAACGGGGGTAGCCTTGTACATTGCTAGCGCCAACGGCCGGCCCGGCTTCAGGGCGATGCGCCAATTACTGATTTCACCCTCGGATTTAAGTGTTTTTGAGACATGGTCCTCGTCACCCGCAGAGATCCCCCCGCTCGTCAAAATGAGGTCACAGGTTTGCGCACCCTTATCGAGCGCCATTACAACCTCTTCAGGCCTATCTAACGCATGGCCTAAATCAACCACTTCATATCCCAACTGCGAAATAAGCGCCATTAGCATAGGACGGTTGGCATCATAGATCTGCCAATCGGTCACCTCAGCTCCAACGGGCTTCACTTCGTCGCCTGTTGAGAGGACACCAACGCGCAGAGGTTTAAACAGATCTACAGCGCTTACTCCAACACTTGCTAACACGGAGATCTGTGTGGGTGTGAGCTTTGTACCTGCCTTGATGATCGCATCACCTGCACAGATATCCTCCCCTGCTCGGCGAGTATTCGCCCCCTTTTTCAGGGTTCCGTTGAGGTGCAATAGACCCTCGACTAACTCACAATCTTCATCAAGAACAACGGTATCCGCTCCTGCTGGCACAACCGCTCCGGTAAGTATACGAATAGCCGCCCCTGCGGGAACTGAGCCCTGATAGGGTACTCCAGCGGCGCTACGACCCTCCACCAACGGCATCTGCGCAGGCACATCGGTTAACGGCCCGGCGAAAGCGTAACCATCTACGGCCGAGTTGGTACTCGGGGGGTGTGCACGTGGCGCCAAGACATCACGCGCTAATATACGGCCATTGCATTGCGCTAAAGGAACTGCCGACTCAATCTCTACCACTGGGTGGAGCCGCTCTTTTAGGCGAGCTAATGCCTCTTCAACCGGCGTCCAATTGACACCCGGAGGCAGAGCAAAACAATCATTCCGTAACGGCTTCATCCGACTCCCTTACCAAAATAAAATCCACCAACGACTTAACATCGTTAATATCGAATTCAGGCCCGTCAAAACCGAGTGGCTGGTCTGTAGCTACAGCTATGACGTCCGGATCAGTGTGAAACAGAGGGGTCTGATCGCATGTCTGCAGATGCACTTCAACCTTGGGATGACGGTGGGATTTCATCCCCTCGACCACCACCCAATCACAGGGGCTCATTCTTGCCAGCAACTCATCAAGCTTGGGCTCCGGCGCATCTCTCAGTTCATGCATGATAGCGTAACGCTGGCCGCTCGCTAGAAGCACTTCATTAGCACCCGCCTCACGATGGCGGTAGCTATCGGTGCCTTGTTGATCAACATCAACATAGTGGTGCGCATGCTTTACCGAATTAACTTTGAATCCGCGTGCGCTCAACTCTTTAATCACCGCCGACGCGAGCGTCGTTTTACCACAGTTCTTCCACCCGACTATGCCGATACTTTTCACTTCAGGTGCTGCTCCGCCCAGGCCAGATCTTCTGGCGTATTTATGTTAAAAAAGTCGTTCTCATCAAAGAGTACCAGAGATTCGCCCTGCGCTTGCGTCCATTGACGGATCTTTCTCACACCCTGATTAAGCGCAGCGCGCAGATCCTCACGACAACTCACCTTCCAGCGCCCGAACGTGGGTTGCGGTAGACGCCCCCGCTCAGGGTCAGGTGTAGCCGCAAGCACAACAGGCGTATCTTCCTCGGCAAGACGCGCCGCTAGATCAACCGGAAAGTTAGGCGTATCAGAGGCTACGCTTATCAACCACTCATAACCCTGTTCAGCCGCCCAATCCATGCCAGCGAGAACACCCGCCAACGGCCCCGGAAACTCGCCGATAGAGTCTGCCACCACGGGCAACCCAAGATCGTTAAACCGCGCAAGATCGCCATTAGCGTTGATAACCACGCTATCTACCTGCGGCGCTATGCGCTCAATAACACGCTCTATCAGGGTCTGACCGTGCAACTGCAATCGACCTTTATCGATACCACCCATGCGCGTCGCCTGACCACCCGCTAGTATTACTGCGCACTCAGCCACTGGCTGCCCCTTTTCGACGCATCGAAGCACTTTCGTCAACAACACTGTTTGGATCCTGGTCGAATACCAGACGGTGCTGACCGCTCAGGCAGGTAAACTTCTTCCCTCTCATTCTACCAACAAGCGTGAGGCCGACCTGGCGGGCAATATCTACACCCCAAGCGGTGAAGCCTGATCGGCTGATGAGTGTGGGAATCCCCATCAATGCAGTTTTGATAACCATCTCAGACGTCAAACGACCAGTGGTGTATAGCACCTTATCAGCGGCAGACACCTTGTTTAGGTGCATCCACCCGGCAATCTTATCCACCGCATTGTGACGTCCAACATCCTCCATGTAGGCAAGAATTTCGTTCCCTTGGCAGAGTGCAGTGCCATGTATAGCACCGGTCTCCATATAGAGGCTGGGCGTGTGATTAACTTTGTAGGAGAGGTCGTAGAAAGTGCTCGTTTGCACCGGCACATCGGGTAGTTCGAGCCCCTCTAACCCCGCCATCATATCGCCAAAGACGGTTCCAACGGCGCAGCCTGACGTACGCGTTTTCTTCTCGAGCTTATCCTCAACGTTAGTAGTTGCTGCTGTGCGTACTACAGCAACCTCAAGCTCTTCATCATAATCAATAGCCGTAACTACGTCAGACTCGCCCAACATACCCTGATTCAGCAAAAAACCCAGCGCGAGATACTCAGGATAATCGCCAATGGTCATCGCCGTCACGATCTCCTGGCTATTGAGATAGATCGTAAGCGGGCGCTCTTCGATAACGCTAATTTCGCGAGACTGCCCAAGCTCATCGACACCTTCAACTGTGCGAGAGAGGCGTGGGTCCTGCGGATTCGGAACTAACTTTTCAGTGATCATCTGATTCTTATAATTGGGCTGAGGTGTAGAGTCTTTGGGTATCTGAAGAATACCATGAGTGTAACAATATTACGGACTTAGATAAGACTTTGATCAACTTAGCATTCGCTGATTGACCGCTCTGTTGTATCCTCTACAAATCTACCCAGAGATTGAATAATGTCAGAGTTTTTAACGACAAAAGAAGTTGCCGCCCTACTACGCATCAAAGAGCGCAAAGTTTACGACCTCGCCTCGCGCGGTGAAATTCCTTGCGCTAAGGCGACTGGAAAATTGCTTTTCCCCAAGGCTGAGATTCGCCAGTGGATGCAGCAGAAAGGTATCGCCTCTGAATCATCAGGCCAACCACAGCAGGTTATTCTCGGCTCACACGACCCCGTGTTCGAGTGGGCCTTAAGCGCCTCCGGTTCAGGCATTCCAACACTCTTTAGCGGTAGTTTTGATGGTTTGGAGCGCTACAAAAGGCACGAGGGCGTGGTTGCCGCGGTTCATATAGAGAACAACGATCAAAGCGGCTGGAATAGTGAAATTGTCGAACAGGAGCTTCGCAACACCCCAACTGTGATGGTTCATTGGGCGCTAAGAGAACGCGGCCTGATTGTGAAACCTGGCGCGCAGATATCCGGTTTCCAAGACCTAGCCGACAAACGCTTGGTGGCACGCCAGCCAAGCACAGGCTCTCAAGCCGCATTCGAGCGTCGCGCTGGGCAAGCGGGTCTGGATATCGAAGCTCTGCAGTACACCCGAGAAGCTCAGACCGAGACAGAAGCCGCTTTGACGATCCTCGAAGATCAAGCTGATGTCGCCTTCGGCTTGCGCTGTTTTGCTGAACGCTACCGTTTAGATTTTGTACCGATATGTGTCGAGTCTTACGACTTGATTATGGATCGCCACGCCTACTTTGAACCTGAGATGCAAGCTCTTATCAGATTCACCCGGAGCGAGGCGTTTGCCGCTGAAGCTCGCCGATATGTTGGCTACGACGTAACCAACATCGGCACGATTCTCTTCAACGGGTCCCGCTAAAACTAGTTAGCGTTCGGAAAGAAAAGCTGATTACCGGCGACCTTGTAGCTCGCAATCGCCTGCTGACCCGCGTCAGATAGCAGCCAATTGATAAACTTCTGTCCAGCGTCCTGCTTAACATTGGGACACTTCTCAGGGTTGACCAGAATCACACCGTATTGGTTAAACAGCCGGTCATCACCCTCCACATGAATTTTGAAGTCACCCTTATTACCAAACTTGGTCCAGGTAGCGCGATCAGTCATGGCGTATGCTCCCATACCGACAGCAATATTGAGTGTCGCACCCATTCCGGAGCCAGTCTCACGGTACCAGCGACCTGAACTGGCAGTTGGGTCTACGTTCGTCGATTCCCATAACCTACGCTCCGCTTTATGTGTACCAGAATCGTCGCCACGCGATGCGAACAGCGCTTCACTAGCAGCAATTTTACCCAGCGAATCAGAGACTGAGTTTGAACCGGAAACACCCGCAGGATCTGCTGCTGGACCGACAATCACAAAATCGTTGTACATAAGATCTGAGCGACTCACACCGTAACCAGCCGCCACAAACTTCTCTTCCGACGCTTTCGCATGAACCAAAAGTACGTCGCCGTCACAGCGCTCAGCGTTTTTAATTGCCTGCCCGGTACCCACGGCTACCACGTTTACCTGAACGCCGGTATCTGCCTCAACCATCGGCAACAGATAGTCATAGAGACCGGAGTTCTTAGTCGATGTGGTTGACTGAACGATAATGGAATCGGCCAGCACCGCCCCGCTCATTATGGAAGCGGTAAGCAAAGCTGTTGTCAGGGAGAGAGCTTTACGTTGTTTCATTGACGTTTTCCTTTATATTGTTGCGGCAGGTTTAGATCAGTAACTCCCCAGCTAGGTAGGCCTGTGCCTCTCTCGAGCTGGGCTTGCTGAAAAAGTGCTGTGCAGTGCTATGCTCGGTAATTGCGCCTTGATGCAGAAAAACCACATCAGCAGCTAAGCGCTTCGCTTGGCCAATGTCATGAGAAACAAAAATCACTTTAACGCCAGCACTCGACGCCTCGAGAATGAGACGCTCAATAATCATTACCGAACCGGGATCTAGACTCGCGGTCGGTTCATCTAGCAGCAATATCTTTGGCCGAGTGAGCAGTGCACGTGCAAGCGCGAGCCGCTGCTGCTCTCCACCTGAGAGCCGTCTGGCAGGCTGATCGGCCTTCTCTTTCAGGTGCACTTCTTCAAGTAAAGTATCAATTTGCGCCTCAGATCCATCGACTGACGCTGCAAACTCCATATTTTGACGCACCGTTCGGCGCAATAGCGTTGGCTTTTGAAACACCATCGCTTGGTCAGGCAGTGTCTCCGGCAGAGCGCGGCCAGCAAACCGGATATCGCCCTCGACGGGCAACAGTCCATGAAGCGATCGCAACAGAAGACTCTTACCTGCACCGTTAGCGCCCATGACAAGAGTCACGCCAGCCTCGTAGCAATTCAGATTGAGGCCACTTAAAAGAGTCTGTCCGCCCAGGTTCAAATACAATCCACTCACTGAAAGGATGAGCTCATTGAGGTTTGAGGCCAACGGCTGCGGATTAAACATAGGCACGCCTCTGGCCCAGGGCCCGGACAGACATCACCGCTGCATTTACCAATAACGCCATCCCTACAAGGATGATTCCCAGCGCCAGCGCCAGCGCCAACTCGCCCTTCGCGGTCTCCAGAGCGATTGCAGTTGTCATCACACGCGTGAGGTGGTCGATATTCCCTCCCACTATGATTACCGCACCAACTTCAGAGACAGCCCGACCAAACCCCGCTAGAACCGCCGTAACTAGCGAGTATCGCGCATCCCAAAGGTAGACGGGGATTGTCCTGAAAGTACTCACGCGCAAACTCTGGAACAGCTCCGCATACTCAACATGCAGATCCTCCATCGTCTGGTGAGCCAATGAGGCAATAATCGGCGTAATAAGCAGGATTTGCGCAATTACCATTGCTGTTGGGGTGTACAGCAATCCAAGCACTCCGAGAGGACCAGAGCGGGAGAGCATGAGATAGACGAGCAGCCCGATTACAACGGGAGGCATCGCCATAAGTGCGTTTAGGCAGGTAATCACCACGCGTTTACCCGCAAAGTGACTTATCGCCAGTAGCGTACCCAGGGGTAACGCCAGCAGGACGGAGATAGATAGCGCTGTTAGGCTCACCTCGACCGATAGCAGCAGGATCTCAAAGAGGTCCTCGTTGCCGGAGGCAATAAGCGAGACAGCTTCAGAAAACGCATCGGTTAGCATATTTGTGCATTTTTTACGGTTTTTGTAATTTTTTCGTATTTTTCACCTTCCAAAGAAGGATTGCAAGCTCAACAATCCAGATTAAACTAGGGCTTGTAAAAATAAGTAGGTAAGACAGTGATATTGAGACGCCCGTTTACTGAGGGATCGGCAGCTTACGCAGATTTGGGAACCTTTCTCCCACTTGCGCTCGGCTTGATCGTGCTCGGCGGTGTCGATCCGGTAGGCCTGCTTTACGGCTTTGGAATTTTTGCACTCGCAACCGCTGCTATCTATCGTCGCCCCATTCCGGTGCAACCGATGAAAGCCACCGCCGCCATGGCGGTTGCCGGGATGATCGGTCCCGAGGTGCTGGTAGCTACCGGTGTTTTGCTCGGCATTACCTTGATACTGCTGAGCCAGACGGAACTAACGCAACGCCTGAAACGCTTGATTCCACGGACCGTTCTCCACGGTATGCGGGTGGCTCTAGCACTTACACTGATTCTAAATACCGTCAACCTGAGTGCTGTCTCGCTGCCAGTAATTGCAACTCTTCTTGGCCTTCTAATCGCGCTGCAACTGACGCGACTCAGCTCCGTGAGCTGCCTACTTCTGCTACTCGTTGGCTGTGCTGCGCTAACAGAGATGCCTGCGGTAACAGGGTTTTTCACCCAGATCTATGCACCATCCTTTAGCCTTCCAGAGTTAAGTGCATTCGCTAGCGCACTGGAGTTCGCCTACCTACCCCAACTCGCACTCACACTTACCAACGCACTAATCCTCACCGCTGTTATCGCCCAAGACTATTTTCCCAATGAGGAGAAGCCGGTCACAGAGAGGCGCCTCGCTCTAAGCTCGGGCTTGGCTAACCTGCTGCTTGCACCCATTGGCGCTATTCCCATGTGCCATGGCGCGGGCGGGCTATCAGCGCACTACGCCATGGGATCGAGAAGCGGCTGGTCTATCGCCGTTTTTGGCGTAACTTGCCTGCTGCTTGCAGCACTCTATGGCGATCAGGTGACAATGATGATTGCTGCCGTACCAGCTGAGGTCACTCTCGTGCTGGTTCTCTTCGCTGGCTGGCATCTCGCCGATCCAATACGAGTCGCTAAGGTACGCCCCTCATGCAAACTGACCATCGCCGGTATGACGCTTGTAGCGCTTTGGGGTGGTTTAATGACCGCACTAGTAACTGGTGTGATCTTAGAGTGGGCTATCTCCAGATATATGCAGACCGGCTCTGAGACCAACTAAACGCTATACAATCGAGACAGATAGAGAGAGGAGAGTTCAGCTCTGGGGGAGAGAACTGAACTCTGCAACAGATTAGTTCAGACGCTGAGCGTGCCAGCGCAGGTGATCTTCCATGAAACTAGAGATAAAGAAGTAGCTGTGGTCATAGCCCGGCTGCATGCGCAGGGTTAGATCGATACCCGCCGCCTTACAGGCATCAGCCAGCAGCCAAGGGCGTAGCCCATCATTCAAAAAGCCATCGGCTTCCCCCTGATCGACCAGCAGCTCAGGGAAACGTGCACCGTCTTCAATCAACGCCACACTATCCCAAGCTCGCCATTTAGACTCATCAGCCCCTAGGTATTCACCCAGCGCACGCTTAGACCAGTCTGCCGTTGAAGGCTGAACAATGGGTGCAAAGGCCGAACAGCTTTTGTAACGCTCCGGGTTGCGAAGTGCGCAAACCAGCGCTCCATGACCGCCCATGGAGTGCCCAAAGACGCTCTGACGCCCTGCATCCAGCGGATACTCAGCGAACACCAGCTCAGGCAGCTCAGCGGTAACGTAAGTGTACATCTGGTAGTTATCAGCGTAGGGCGCCTCTGTTGCATCAACATAGAAGCCTGCGCCCTGCCCCATCTGCCAATCGGAGGGGTCGAAGCCGGGTAACCCCTCGCCGCGAGGACTGGTATCCGGGCAGATAACTGCAACACCAAGTTCCGCGGCAACTCGTCGGTACTCCCCCTTCTCCATCACATTTGCATGGCTGCATGTCAAACCTGACAGATACCAGACAACAGGGAAGGGGCCCTCACCTTCGGGCAAAAAGAGCGCGAAGGTCATATCGCACCCTGTGCTCTTTGATGGGTGGCGGATCACCAATTGGCGACCGCCGAAGCTTTTATTCTCTGACAGGACTTCCATTAGAACTCCACAACCGCGCGGATGGACTCACCTGAGTGCATTAGATCGAATGCCTGATTGATATCCTCAAGCTTAAGCTTGTGCGTGATCATTGGGTCGATCTCGATCTTGCCGTCCATATACCAATCAACAAACTTCGGTACATCAGTGCGGCCTTTAGCGCCACCGAATGCGGTGCCTTTCCAGACACGACCCGTGACCAACTGGAACGGACGTGTGCTGATCTCTGCACCCGCCGGCGCTACGCCGATAATCACCGATACGCCCCAACCCCGGTGAGAACACTCAAGCGCTTCACGCATAACATTGACGTTACCGGTTGCATCGAATGAGTAATCAACGCCGCCAAACTGATCCTGCTCGGTCTTAGTCAGCTCAATGATAGCCTGAGTTACAGAGCCCTCGATCTTCGATGGGTTGATGAAGTCAGTCATACCGAACTTCTTCGCCATCTCAGCTTTGTCGTCGTTTAGGTCAACACCGATAATCTTATCCGCACCCGCCATACGCAGACCCTGGATAACGTTCAGTCCAATACCGCCCAGACCAAAAACAGCGGCCGTTGAACCGATCTCAACCCCTGCCGTGTTGATAACCGAGCCTATCCCGGTGGTGACGCCACAACCGATGTAGCAGATTTTGTCGAATGGCGCGTCATCACGCACTTTTGCCAGAGCGATCTCCGGCATTACCGTGTGGTTGGCAAAGGTTGAACAACCCATGTAGTGGTAGATTGGCGTGCCGTCGAGCATCGAGAAACGTGTTGTACCATCCGGCATGAGACCCTGACCTTGGGTGCCACGAATAGCAGTACACAGGTTGGTTTTTCCGCTCAAACACGCGTGACACTGACGACACTCTGGCGTGTAGAGAGGAATAACATGATCGCCCGGCTTAAGCGTAGTGACACCCTCACCCACTTCAACAACCACACCGGCACCTTCATGCCCAAGGATCGCAGGGAAAAGACCCTCTGGGTCATCACCAGAACGGGTGAATTCGTCCGTGTGACATACGCCCGTTGCTTTGATCTCAATCAGAACCTCACCCGCTTTGGGGCCCTCTAGGTTCACTTCCATAACTTCTAGGGGTTTGCCCGGAGCGAGGGCGACGGCAGCACGAGTTTTCATCTTATCTCCCGATAGGTTTGTCAGATTTTAGTCCGATGGATGTTAGCACCGAAAAGTGCAGCGTTGGCACAGAAGCGATCATTCTGTCGCATTTTGGCTCATTTGTGTCTCAACCGGCTAAAGCTGTGCCGCACACTGCTTCAACTAGTCGTTTATGAGCTCAGGCTCCAGCACCTGCCAGACGGTCTCAAGGATTATCGGCTGCGCTTTGGCATTAGGGTGAAGGCCGTCAGACTGCATAAGGTCCCACTCGGTTGCCACCTTATCCAGCAGGAAAGGCACAAGCGGCAGCTCATGCTTGTCTGCCAGTTTCTGGAACAGCTCGAAAAACTGTTGTGTGTACCTAGGGCCGTAGTTGGGGGGCAAGCGGTTACCCAGTACAACTATTTGTGCATCCACAGCACTGATCAACGCCACAAGCTCATCAAGATTTTTCTCTACGATCTGAAGAGGTATTCCGCGCAGACCATCGTTCGCACCGAGCTCAAGCAGCACCATGTCGGGCTGGTGTAGTTCCAGCAGGTCTGGCAGGCGAGACAAACCACCCGAGGTCGTTTCACCACTAACACTGGCATTGATCACGTCAATAGAGCGCCCCGAATCCGCGATTCGCTGCTGCATCAAGTCGACCCAGCCTTTACCTCGCTCCAGTCCGTAGCCCGCTGCCAGACTATCGCCAAGCACCAGAATACCATCGGCGCGGCTATTCAGCGTCGTGAAAGCTAAAGCGGTTATCAATATGGTTGTTAAAAGTCTGGTCACGTTACTCCCCTTGAGCATCTGGGCTAAACCGTAAAATACCACGTAGACTAGATATACTAATTCGCGATTCTTTAGATCACCTTAACAGACCGAGCAGATAATTGATGAAAGCCCAAAACACCGTTCTGGAAACACAGAATCTTGCCAAATCTTTCCGCTCCGCCGGCCGCGAGTTTGAGCTGTTTAAGTCCCTCAACCTCAGTGTAAAAGCGGGCGAAACAGTGGCTATCGTAGGTAAATCAGGTGCTGGCAAATCGACACTGTTAAGCCTGCTGGCAGGCCTGGACGTTCCCACTTCAGGCTCAATAAGCCTAGACGGGCAACGCCTGGATACCCTGGATGACGCAACCCGCGCAAAACTACGCTCTGAGCAGATCGCCTTCATTTTCCAGTCCTTTCATCTACTACCAGAGCTGGACGCGCAGGCGAATGTCGCACTGCCCTTGGAAATCCGGAACGAGCCAAACGCAATGCACAAAGCAGCCGAGTGGCTGACTAAAGTGGGCTTGGGTGAGCGTCTTGATCACACCCCAGCTCAACTCTCTGGGGGAGAGCAGCAGCGCGTCGCTATTGCTCGCGCCTTCGCGGGCGAACCTAAAGTACTGTTTGCAGATGAACCCACGGGCAACCTCGATGAGGAGACCGGCAATCAAATTGTCGAACAGCTGTTCGCCTTCAACGAGCAGCAGGGCACAACGCTTATACTGATCACACACGACCCAGAGCTGGCAGCGCGCTGTCAGCGCCGCATTCTGCTAGCTAACGGTACACTGGAGGAGCGCTAATGAATCCAGTGGTGCTAAAGCTCGCACAACGCCAACTCTGGGCACAGCTGCGCACCGTGGAGTGGCGCGCACTTGTGCTCGCAACCTGGTTGGCAATCACACTCACTACCTTTCTCGCACTACTCAGTGATCGACTCGAACAGGGTCTGCTGCGCGAGAGTGCCAGCGTCTTGGGTGCAGACCTTGTTTTGAGATCGAGCCGCCCTCTAGATGACCAGCGGACAGTAGATGCCCAGCAAGCTGGGCTAAACACCACGACCGTGGTCCAGTTTCCCACTATGGTAGGGGCAGAAGATAATCTGGTACTCAGCTCTGCGCGGATCGTTTCAGCCCCCTACCCGCTGCGTGGCGAGATAGTCACTGAGCCTGCTCAACAAACTGATGTACCTTCGCCGGGGCAGGCTTGGGTAGAACCACGCATCCTCGAGCAGTTGCAGGTAAATGTGGGCGATCGCATCCAGTTTGGCTATGTTGATCTTGAAGTAAGTGCGCGCTTACTTACTTCGCCAGATCGTGGCAGCGGCTTCCGCAGCCTCAGTCCACACGTTTTAGTAAATCAGCAGGATTTAGAGGCTAGTGGTGTCTTAGCGCCGGGAAGTCGTGCAGAATTTCGCTTATTGATGTCCGGAGAACCCGATCAAATCGCCGCATTTGAGAAGCAGTTGCAACCGAGCCTGCAGCAGCACGAACGCATACTATCGCTCACCAGCGACCAGCCGGTAACAGGCAACGCCCTTGGCAACGGCATGTCATACCTGCGCCTCAGTGCACTAACCGCTCTACTGCTATCCGCGCTTACAATCATGCTGGCACTTAGACGCTTCAGTAACGGTCAGCAGACGCGTAGCGCGCTGTTGATGTCGCTGGGACTGCAGCCACGCGAGGTCATCCGTCTATATCTCTGGCAGTTGGTGATTGCTGCCGCAATAATCAGCGCTGTTGGGACGGCATGCGGAATCCTATTCGAGCGTATCGCCGACTACTGGATTGCAGATCTGCTACCCCAAGCACTACCTCAAGCACACTGGTGGAGTTACCTTAGCGGGGCAGGATTAGGCTTTGCGATGCTCATACTCCTCGGGCTTCCTCCCACACTAGAACAAGCTCGAGTGCCTGTCGCGCAACTCTTACGGGGAGAAGAACTTAGCGGGCAGACTGGTTCTGGCCGCTCGCTATATGCCATCAGCCTGGCACTTCTGGGTGCTACTATCCTGCTATTTTTGCAGGCACCGCTGGCAGCGTTTTTGCTGTTGCTCGCTTTGGCTCTCTGCGGCGTGCTGTTCGGCTGGGTGGCCCAACAGCTCCTGCACTGGTTGGCTAGGCCCCTCGCGGCACACATGACACTAGGACGACTGTTAAAAATTAGGTTGAGCCAACAGCGTCGTTGGCACCGCCTTCAATCCGCTGTGGTTGTTCTGCTTCTCACCCTGCTCAGCGTCGTATGGGTAAGCCGGCAGGATCTAATAGAGGAGTGGCAGGCGCAGTTTCCGGAGGATGTCCCCAACTACTTCGTAATCAATATTCAGGATTGGCAGAAGCCCGGACTGGATGAGTTCCTAGAGCAGCGCCAGATAGAGACCGAGCTCTACCCTATGATTCGGGGCAGACTAACTGAGCTCAATGACGCACCGATTCGCCCCCAACTCAATGAAGAGCAACTCCAGGATAACTCCCTTCGACGCGAGCTGAACTTAACCTGGCGCGATACCATGCCCGGGCACAACCAGTTGCTTAGTGGCCAGTGGTGGGACGAGAACTCAACCGAGCCTGAGATCTCCATCGAGCGCGACATGCTGGAGGATCTGGGGCTGAAACTGGGTGACAAACTTGGCTTCGATGTTGGCGGGCAGCCTGTTAGCGGTACTATTACCAGCATTCGAGAGGTACAGTGGGAGTCGTTTAGACCCAACTTCTATGTGATTTTCTCGCGTGCCGCACTAGAGAACTACCCAGCGACCTGGATTACCAGCTTTAAACTTGCTGACGATGAGCGCGTGGCGGCGACTGACCTGCTGCGGGAATTTCCATCACTCACACTCATCGATATCGATCAGCTTCTCGAACAGCTAGCGGGATGGCTCGAACGCCTCGCTGATAGTTCGGCGATGGTGCTTGGGCTTACGCTTGCCTGTGGGCTGATACTGATTGCAGTAACGCTACTCCAAGCGCTGGAGCAGCGACGCTTTGAGGCGGCACTGTTGCAGACCTTAGGTAGCACATCACGACAGACTCAGCGGCTCGATCTACTCGAGTTCGCGCTACTCGGCGCTGTCTGTGGCGCACTGGCAGCCGCCAGCGCGGAGCTTATTCTAGCGGCACTACACCAGAACCTGTTGAGGGTAGATGTACGCTTGCACCCAGAGCTCTGGCTCAGCCTGCCACCACTTGCAGTACTGCTGTTTGTTGGCATCGGCTTCGCACTGCGTTCGCCGCTACGCATCGAGCAGTGCTACCACATTCTCAGATCCAAGAATTAGGGAACCTGGGAACACTCCTTAGAAGGCGAGTTCGACGCGCGGTGCACCTTCGGTTGCACCGTTTAGCGCGATACAGGGGAATATCCGCTCGTTCTCTACGCCAACACGCACCAGCACTGAACGAAGTGCCTCAACCCGTCCAGCAGCCAACTCACCAATACGCTGATCCCAGAGACCGCCGAGCTCTTTCTCGGGCAGTGGCGACTCTGATGAGGCTTGTTCCTCAACAAGGCGATCCCAAAGTAGGCGCTCCTCATCGACTAGAGTGACCGGACAGATCTCCAGTGTGAGTGTAGGGCGATCTTGCATCATGCCGGCGAGCTTGGCTGCATAGTCACGCCCTGTTTGGTTAAGCTCGCTACTGCCGGGGTCAAACTCTAGGGGTTGTAGCTGAATAAAACGGCCCGACTCGTTGGCATCTTTCACCACGTTGTAGACCATAAAGATCGCCCCAAAAGGCTGCAGCGAGTTGGTTAGATAGGCCATCGCCCCCTCTTTCACCCCTTTGGTAACAACAATCTGAATAACATCCTGATAGTTGAACTTCGGATCGTTGATATTACCACTCACCGGCAGATCCAACTTGATGACACGTTCATCACTCTCCAGCAGTGATACCGCGCTAGGGAGCGGCATAGTGAAGAGCCTGTCGGTCTCGCTAGCTGCATCACCCTGAGCGCGCTGTACTTCTAAGCGTTGAATGCGAACCGCATTGTTGCCCTTAAGCTGACCCTCTTCGAGCGTGCCGCTTGAATCTAAATTGAGCGAGCCACTACGAATCTGGTAGCCGGCAAAAGTCTGTACCAGCGGGCTCAAAATCGGCATCGGCAGGGCAGTAATTTTTAGCTTCCAATCCCCTGTGGGGTTGGTGCGCAAAGGTGTGAGATTTGCATCAAGACTGATATCCGCAGAGTCGTTCAATGTGGCTCGCAGCGTGAGTGGCAGCGCTTTACCCGCGCGCGAATCCCAAGTACCAGCGCTTATCTGCGACGCAACGAGTTTAAGAGCCAGAGGAGCCGCCAGACTTGCATCACGGTAGTTCAACTCCGTGCGCCCCTGTGCGCTCCAACCTTGTAGACTGATATCGACCGGCAAACGCTTCTCGCTAGGGGTAGCCATGCCGGGCGCTGACCCTTTGGCTTCTAAGTTTTCAGTATCACTAACACTCTTAGACTCCGCGTTCTCCTCAGCAGCCGTCAACTGGGTCTGTAAATTTGCTATGAGGTCTTGAGTTACCAAGCTTCCCAACTGCACAAAACTATCTGCATAACTTGCCCGATTGAGCTTTAGACTCTCAAGGCTGAGCAAAGGTGTCTCGGGAGAGCCAATAAGTAACTTACCCAGCTCTAGCTGCTGCAAATTAATCTGCTGCCGGGCATCAACCAATAGGCGCTCCAGATTCGTCTCAGCAAGTTTTACCGGCTGATCACCCTCAAGAGTGAGATCCGCAATACGGGTTGCTCCCACCTCTAACTGGTGCAGTGACAGGTCACTCTGTGAACTGCTCGCTAAACTGAGGGCGATGTTGGAGCTGAGACCGACCACACCCGCCCGCTGCCCTTCGGCCAGATAGCTAAGACCCTGGATACTCAAGGGCGAGCTAATATCAAGCGCGCTCGTTCCTCTATCAATCGTCGGCTTGAGCTTGAGTTCATCAAGCTTGAGATTAACCTTTGCATCCTCGAAGCTCAGCCCTGTCGTGGACAGCGTTCCACCTACACGCTGCTGCAGAGGCTGACTCTGAATACTAAGTTCGGTGTCTAGCATTGCCAGATTGACCCGCCGATCGCCAGACTGCAGCGCCAGCGTTTGCAGAGCTGCTCCAAGAGAGCCGCTTACAGCAAGGGGGTCAAGCTGACCTAAAGTATCCGCAAAGTTCAGTTTTGGCGAAATCTGAGTGCTACTTAGAAGAAGGCTCTGCCCAGTGCTTTGAAGGCTCAAACCTTTGGCACTCAAATTAGCATTTAAGCTAGCGCTATCCTGCTGGCTAAGAGCAGCAGCACCACTGAGCTCAGCAAGAGTCAGCTCAGTATTATTGTCCGCTCCTGTAAAGCTGAGCTGACCCAAAGTCACCTGTGCGTCAAGGCTAAGGGGTTTGTCGACCGCGTCTGGACTGAGACTAACTTGCAGCGGCCCAACTAGATTAAACCCGCTCCAAGCCACACGATTTCCCTGAGTACTCATCTTAAGTTTATCTGACGCAAGCTCGACTTGTGCCGAGAGTTGCTGCAATTCGTTGCCAAGAGCCCCATTAACTTGCAGGGAAGGATTGGCACCTTTGATCGAGAATGTCGGCGTACTCAGATCCACATCCTTCAATCTTAGGTTCAGATTTAGGTCGCCAACCTCCTGATCAACTTTAGCCCCAATATGGAGCTCATTCACCAAGGCATTTAACGCGCTACCCTGCGCTTTGAATTGCGCGAGTTTCAAGGCAAGGTCGCTACGCAGAAAATTATCAGCAGACACCGGCTCGCCACCTTTAGGAAGGTGCACGGCAATAGGACCAGCCAGACTCAAGCCCGAAAGATTTAAGCTCTCATCAGCCAAGCTCAGATTAAAGACGCCCGACTCCACTGACAAATCGGCTTGGAGTTGCTGAAGGTCTTCGCTCACTGTTGCGTTAATATCGGCACTTAGCCCAGGGCTATTAAGGCTGAGCCTCTGAGTCAGGCCAGTTTGATCGAGTACTAGCCCCTGAATCTCTGTTTTCAGCGCTACCTGATCGAGCGCATCAAAGGCTGTTGAATGCCCACTCAGTTCCAGTGCCTCCATGGCTAGATAGAGCTCAGGCATATCCACATCAATCTGAGTGATACTTAGTTCAGCCTGCGCACCGCCCGGTTGCCAAATGGGCGCTTCAGCTTGGGGCATCAGACTGACGACTCCCGAACCAGCGCCCAGACGCATGTTTCTGCTAGGAGGATACTCTGCCACCAGATCTTCTAGCGAAAAGCCAACCGCCAAGGGTTCAGTGGAGGCGATAAGAGGCGCCTCTGCCGTTAGCTTGAGTAGCTCGATGCGACCTTCTTCATACTCTATACCCAGCTCATCGATAGTTAGCGAGGCACTACCCTCAATCAGCTGTTGCACGAGTGTCAAAGTAAGGTTGGACTCTGCCTCTAGGCCGCCAAACTGAAGATTCTGACTACCCTGAGCCAGCGCCACACCCTCAGCGGTGAATACGCCGTCGACCACAATTTGTTGAAGTAGCTCAGCACCCTCATTCAGATCCAACTGCTGCTGCGACTCACCGCGCCAAAAAAGCCTAGCCGCTTTTAACTGAGTATCATCGACACTTACGTCGACCTCGCTAAGCCCCAGAGAGCCGGACTGGGAGACAGATGCCCTAAACCCTTCAACAGCGATATCAATACTCAGATTTGCGTCGAGCCTGGCAGCGATATCGGGCTCTAGGACTGTTAACAACGGCGTCAACTCGAGCTCGCGCAGGGCGATATTAACTGAAACCGTCTTTCGCTCTGGCAGCGGCAGCGCTGATGAATCTATGGTAACCGGCGCTCCATTGAGGTGCCCAACAAAACGTATATCAGTAGACTCGAGCGGTGCCCATTGATAGAGCCCACCAACATTGAGCCGCTCTATACCCAAACGCAGCGCGCCGGTGGGTTGAAGCAATTCAATATTTAGATCGACAAGCTCTATTCGGTCTGAACCAAACTCCAGTGAACTCTCACCCGCCTCCTGCTCATCAGCACTAGCACCCCCAGCAAGAGCAATGGGACCCAGAAGAATCAGCTGATCTTGCTGCTGCAACACTACCTCTGCGCCCTCAACTCTTAAACCCGAGAGACGAAGTCGGTCGTCAAATAACTCTTTTAGGTAGATATCAAAATCGAGGCGATCGACCTCAAGTACGCTGGCTTCATTGTGACGAACGGCTAGCCCCTGAAGTCCAACCTTAGCACTGAGCCAATCGATAGAGACGCGCTTTAACTTAGCCTCTTGTGCGCCCTGCTCCAGAAGCGTGAATACAATAAAGTCTCGAGCCACGTAAGGCACAGTATGAAGAGCAAGCGACACTAATAGCACCAACGATGCCGCCCAATAAACTAATCTCATAGCGAATATCACCCAGATTTTCGAGTGTAGATACTGAAAGTTTAGCCCAGCATGGCGATTTGAACAGGCGCTGGCGTTCAGCTTGAAGAGCTACAGATTGAAGATGCATCGCCTCAGCACTCCTGTTAAAATTCGCGCAAATTTTGACCTACATCATTTTTGGAGCAAAAAATGGCACACGAAAACTTTGACGGCGACAAGAGCGGCTGGGGCTGGGTCGCAATCAACTTAGTTGCAATGGCTTGGATTACAATGCCTGTAAGCATTGCACTGGTAAAAGTCGTTCAGTGGTAATTTCCGCTTAGAACACAGAGACGGGAGCTTTATAGCTCCCGTTTTTTTTGCCAGAAAGTGGATACCTAAACTAGGCTTGAGGTACTTAAGCTGAGGTTCGAATGAGTTTTCAAATACATCACGACATGCAGGGTAGCCTGCACGAAATTTTGCGCGCACTGCTGGAAGCGATCAGCCATCTTAATTTTGAGTTGCACGGCGATAAAGTAACGGTTCGCGATCATGGCAAGCGACTTACTATCGACTTGCACTACGAGGGTGAACGTCACCTCGGCCTCTGGAATCTACCGATGACTGGTGTCACCTACGAATTCATAGGCTACACCGAAGAGGAGAAGGATGCGTTTATGAAGCACCTGCAACTGCATATGCAACGCTGCGGCCAGTGACTAAAAAGCGGGGCCAGGTTCACCGGGCGATTGAACGCTTGAGCAAGCGGCAACTATTACCCGAGCGTACTCAATCCGCCATCATCACCTCAACTCCGTCTGGAGTCGACATCATAAGAACATCAGCACCACGCAGGGCAAATAGCCCTACAGTGACCACGCCCGGAATGTTGTTGATCTGATCCTCAACCCGTTTAGGATCCAGAATATCCATGTTGTGGACATCAAGAATGATATTCCCGTTATCAGTGATAACGCCCTGACGGTACTCCGGCTCCACACCTAGCTTCGCCAACTCACGCGCTACATACGAGCGCGCCATGGGGATCACCTCGATAGGCAGGGGGAAGGCACCGAGTATCTGCACCTGCTTACTCTGGTCTACAATACAGATGAACTCTTTAGATGCGCCGGCAACAATCTTCTCGCGGGTCAGCGCAGCACCGCCGCCTTTGATCAAATTGAGATGCGGGTCAAATTCATCGGCACCATCAATGTAGAACTCCAACCCACCCGTTGCATTAAGGTCAACAACCTCAATGCCGTGCGAGCGTAAACGTTCAGCTGACGCCTCGGAACTTGCAACGGCAGAGTGAAACTTCGATTTATGCTCAGCCAGTGCATCGATAAAACAGTTCGCAGTTGAGCCTGTTCCAATACCAATCACATCGTCCGATTTCAGCTTAGGCACGACGTAATCGATAGCCGCTTGAGCTACGGCGCGTTTCATCTCATCTTGGGTCATCTGATCAATCCTCAAAAAAACTGCTGCGATTATACGGGAACACGGCTGTTATGTAGACGAAATTAGCCCAAATCTATACCATTTGCCCCCATGAAATGATCAGCCCCAGGTATCCCTGACTATGCAACGCTACATCCGAAAAATCCTTGAGGCACGCGTCTATGACGTTGCCATGCAGACGGCACTGGACGAGGCTCGCGGCCTCTCAGAGCGTCTGGGCAACAAGGTGCTGCTAAAACGTGAAGATGAACAGCCAGTCTTCTCGTTCAAGATTCGTGGTGCGTACAACCGCATGGTGCAGCTCACTGACGAAGAGAAAGCACGCGGTGTGATTACCGCATCTGCGGGCAACCACGCTCAGGGTGTCGCCTTCTCAGCACGCCATCTGGGGATCAAAGCAACTATCGTCATGCCCAAAACGACCCCTTCAGTAAAAGTCGACAACGTGCGGCGC
>JABXHP010000050.1 GCA_013373575.1 Oceanospirillaceae bacterium
AGCTGCATTGAGCATCTCGATATCGTTTTCGCCATCGCCCAAGGCAACTGTAACTGCAGATATACCTCGATTTTCGTACTGCAGCTTTAGCCAGTTCAATGCATCGGCTTTATCGTGCATTCCCATGAGGTGGACAAAGCGTCCACCACGAACAAGCGATAGCCCCTGCGATTTAAGCTCAAGCTGCATATCCACTAAGGCGGCCTCAGTGTCACGCCAAAGCATGGGCTCAGTGTATTTTCGCTGCAGAGCAGCGGATGACTCCAACTCATTGAGCCCGGTCAGTTCGGATAACTGCAGAACTGACATCTGAGCGAAATTGTGAAAACGGTAACGGCTGTGCAGGGGATTAAGAGCCGCTAAAAGATCGTCGCGTCGCTGCCCAAAGCGCTTAACCTGATAACCCGAATCCATCTCAAGCGTCTCCTCACAGCTAAAGTCTGCTGGGAGGTAGATGGCAGCACCATTCTCTACAACAAAGCTACCGCTATGCCCAAGCGACTGACGCAGGGGCTGAAGTTCTGCAAAAGTTTTGCTGGTGTTGGGTATCCAAGGAATGTGCAAACGCTCAAGTTCAGAAAGCGCAGGGGCAGCGGCATCCGCACTGTAGCTATGGTAATCTAACAGTGTTCCATCGAGATCGGTAAACAGGAGAAGCTGCTGCTTCTCCTGTGGCGGTTTAGTTGTATTGCTCATGTAAGGGGAAAAGCAATATCACTGCCAGCGCGGCTTTTTCCCTAATAAAAACAGAAAGATACTGGGCTTATGCCTACTCTTTCCTATTCTTAACCGCGATCTACCGCACCAATTTGGTGCACATTAGACCCCTCGGTTAAAATTGCTTTAGGTTCGTAGCGTTCAAATTCATTGAACGGAAGAGGCTGAGAGAAGATATAACCTTGAACTACAGTACACCCTAGAGACTGAAGCACTTTAAGCTGCGAGGCTCTCTCTACCCCCTCAGCCACCACATCATAGCCATAGCCCTGTGCCAGCATAGAGATGGCTTTAATCGGCACTATTGCACTCTCATATCGGTCGACATTGTCGATGAATGACTTATCTATTTTTATCGTATTGATAGGCAGTTCATGTGTATAGGATAGGGAGCTCATTCCAGTTCCGAAATCATCCAACGCTATACGATAACCCAGCCATGAAATGATCCTGAGCGCCTCTTTTATGCGCGCGGGATCTATACCCGTTTCACCCTCTGTCAGCTCAACCTCCAAAACAGGATTGTTCTTAAGGTCTAGGCTTTTAGAGGCTTCGGAGAGTTTCACCTGGACTTCTGCGTCCAGAATATCCTCTGCGCTCAAATTGAGGGAGAGTAGAATATCTCGCCCGCTTCGCTTTAACCTGCGGCTTAACCCACAGGTTTCGTCGATGATATAGCAGGCAAACTGACTTCGGACATTTGAACTAGAAATGATATCGATAAAATGAACAGGCGAGAGCAAACCATCCTCAGGATGATTCCAACGGACAAGTGCTTCTGCACCGCAGACCCCCAACGAAGCGAGATCCACTTTCGGTTGAAGGTAGACTTCAAATTCTCTTTTTTCTAACGCACGACGAATCTCTGGTGCATATTTTGAGCGTTTGTCTGTCGCTTCGAGGTGCTCAAAACGGAGTATCGGAAGGCGTAAACGGTTCGCCACACTGACCAGCTTAGTGATTGTCATGCGTAGGCTCTCAAAACTGTCTACGTCAGATGGGTAGTGCAGTTCTACTTCTGTGGGTTCCAGATTAAATCGGTAATCACCAACGCTCTGCGTCTCATTCAGCAGATCACGAAATGCGCAAAAAGAGTCCTCATCCTCCTCCGGTGCGATAAGAATAATTGTACCATCGCTTAAGCGCGCCAACTGACAGGATTCACAGCCGAATGACTTAAGCTTGTCCCCCAGGCCCTTGAGCATCTGCGAGAGAACTTCGAAACTCGTGTTCGATGCAATAGTTGAAAGGTCACGCAAATGCATCCCAACAACCCGAAAATCGCGCTCGGGGCTGAAGCGCCCGTCCTGAAGCATCACTTCACGCAGCGCGATTTCGTTCGGCAAACCGGTAAAACTATCGGTCGTTGCTAACTGATAAGCGCGCTCGTTGGCACCTATTACATGCCGAGAGATAAAGTAGGCAACCCCCACAGCACCCCAAATAGCTAACCAAAATACTATAAATGATGAGACAGATAGGCTCTTGATTACGGTACTAAACGCATCTTCACCACTGGAACTTCTACGCGCAAGAATAACGGTCAAGTCGACACCCGAGTTTAGGTTCAGTTTGTGCGCCATTAAATTGTAAAGCTCACCATAGACTGGCACTTTCTCAACTAGCGGTAGGTCACCAAATTTTAACGCAGCTGCGTGACTTTTGGCGTCTGCATGCGAGGATTGAGACAGTTGGGGAAAATAGTTCTTTGCTGCGCTGGATAGCCTCTCCTCCGCCCCCGAGCCGAGCTGGATACCAGCCCCCGTCCAAGTCTGACCATCTGTAACGAGCACCAACATTGGTTCATCAAAGTGATAGAGACTCTCCAGCAACTCTTCTCGCGAGAGCTGCTCCAACGGAGGTATGGCAGGCAGGAGGCCGTCGGTGTGATCTTTTATCTCATCAACAACAAAGGTAGTTGTATCATGCAGAGCGCGCGTTTCCGACAGCCCCGCAGTCTGTTTTGCAGCTTCAATCGACTGGAAGGTGAAAAGAGCCGAAACGACCAGCGCGATAGCACCAAAACCTAAA
>JABXHP010000291.1 GCA_013373575.1 Oceanospirillaceae bacterium
CTCTTCTGTTCGACGCTCTTCTGTTCTACGTCTTTCTGTTCACTCGTCAAGTTAGTGCTCTCTTACATTATCTATGAATGATACGCTGGAAGGGGGGCAATGCATTCAACAGTGCCTGCCCGTAACGGCGAGTTACAACTCGCCTGTCCAGCAATACTACGCGCCCGCTATCCGTCTCTGTACGCAACAGACGACCCACCGCTTGGGTGAGTTTTACGGATGCCGCCGGCACGGAAATATCCTGAAACGCATTACCGCCGCGCTCTTCAACCCACTCTGCTAGAGTGGCATCGACCGGATCATCCGGCACGCTGAACGGCAGCTTGCAGATGATAACATCTTTTAGGTAATCACCGGGTAGATCTACACCCTCTGCAAAGGAGGCAAGACCAAAAAGAATACTTGGCTCCCCCTTATCTATGCGCTCACGATGCGTCTGCAGCATCGCCTGTTTGCTCAGGTCACCCTGTGGGATGACACGCTTTAGCAGGGTCTCATCAAGCGTCTCGATAATACGGTTCATCTGTCGCCAGGAGGTGAACAGCACCAGAACAGCACTGAGTTTGGGTAACTCCGCCGCTAACCACTGTGCAACCTCCTCAGTATGTTCGTCCGCTTTACCCGGGTCTGAGCGCATCATCGGCACCTCAAGGCGGGCGTTTGCGGCGTAGTCGAATGGGCTCGCAAGACGCATACCGGGAGTATCCAGTGGCAGGCCCAGTTGAGTAAACAGAGTGTCGAACGAACCCAAAGCCGTCAGGGTTGCAGAGGTGAGAACAGCTGCGTAGCAGTGATCCCAGAGTAGATCTTTAAGATGATCACGCGCTGAAACGGGCGCACTATGTAGCTCTGTATCCACACCCATCTCGTTATCATGTTTTACAATCCAGCGCGCTGTGGGCGGGGCGCCTGGTTCGTCGCCATGAGCAAAGCTACGGGCCAACCAACTCATGCGCTGTATACGCGCCCAATGGCCACCAAGCACGGGCGTCCAGCGTTCGGAAAAGCCCCTTTCAAGCTCAGATTGCTCCCCTTCTAGCCCCTCCTTAACCTTAGCAAGCAGCGACTCGGCCAGTGCATCTAAGCGTGTCAGCGCAACGCTGAGTTGTAAGGCGAGTTCGCGAATATCGCCAGGTACCTCACCACGCTCATACCGGCGGCGCCGTTCATGCTCTTGCAGCAACAGCAGCTCTTCATCAAGCCTCTGATCCAGCGCCCCCAGCGCGTGTTGCACCTCCTGCACGGGACGCTGCATACGCTCAACGGTATCTTTGATAACCAGCGCGTTATCCGACTCATCCAGCAACTGCTTGAACATCTTATCAAAGCCGCGCAGCTGCTTATCACTCGCTTTGGTACGCATCGACAGCGCAAAATGGCCGGTCGCCTTCTCTCCGAGGTGGTGCGCCTCATCAAACAGATATATGGCGTCACTAGGTTCCGGTAGAATAGCGCCGCCACCGAGAGAGAGATCTGCCAAGACTAAGTCATGGTTGACCACAATAAGATCGGCCTGCTCTAGCTCGCCGCGGGAACGGAAGAACGGGCAGGCATTGAAGTTTGCACAACGACGGTTAGTGCACTGGTGGTGGTCTGAGGTCAGCGGCAACCAAGCTGCTTCATCCAACTCAACGCTTAACTCATCTTTGTCACCACTCCAGCGCCCACTGGCGTACTCATCCATCAAACCTTTATAGAGTTTTAGATCCTCAGGGCCGAGGCGCAGCGCAATTTCATCTTCATATAACGCCATCTGATTGAGGCCATCTTGCTGCTCCAGCGATGACTCCAATTTATTGATACAGAGGTAACGGCGGCGACCTTTCGCGATCTCAAAGCGAAAACTGAGATCGGTCTTTTCTGCCAACTCTGGCAGATCCTTGTGAATCAGCTGCTCCTGCAGCGCAACAGTGGCCGTAGAGACAATTAAACGCTTGCCGCGTGCCTGCGCAATTGGGAGTGCCGCTAGCAGATAGGCAATCGTTTTACCGGTACCCGTACCCGCCTCAACGGCAATCACATGCTTCTCACCCAGCCGATTGCCAGAATCATCCTGCACCACTTCACCAAGCTGGCGGGCAACCGCCGCAATCATCTGCTTTTGGGCGTAACGCGAACGCAGCCCCTTGGCATCGAGAAAGCGGCTATAGGATCCCTGAATTCTGCTTTTGAGTTCGTTATCGAGCACCGATACCCCCTGTGAATATCGCCGCATCATAGCAAAAACACTGGATAAATAGACAGAAAATAGTTGACGCGGGACAAACCACTGTATAAAACTACAGATAGTGGATAAAAACACAGGCATACAGAGCTTCAACTAAGTGAGTTGAGGACAGCCTAGTTAAGGGGAACTCCATGAAACTGACAAATCGCCAACAGGAAGTACTCGATATTATTCGTCGACACATACACGAGACGGGCTATCCGCCAACCCGTGTAGATATTGCCAACGAACTTGGCTTCCGCTCTGCTAACGCGGCTGAGGAGCACCTCAAAGCGCTAGCGCGCAAAGGGGCGATTGAGATGATTCCGGGAACATCACGCGGTATTCGCCTCGTTGGTGAAGAGGCTGAAGATGAAGGTTTGGCGATTATCGGGCAGGTTGCTGCGGGTGAGCCCATCCTTGCGCAGCAGCATGTCGAAGACTACTGCTCGATTAGCTCAGACTTCTTTCGTCCGCGCGCAGATTATCTGTTGCGTGTTCGCGGCATGAGTATGAAGAACATCGGCATCATGGACGGAGACCTACTGGCGGTACATCAGACTCGCGATGTTCGTGAGGGCCAGGTGGTCGTTGCTCGCGTCGGCGAGGACGTCACAGTTAAACGGTTCCACCGTCAGGGCCACATGGTCTACCTCATTGCCGAGAATGAGGAGTTCGATCCTATAGAGGTCGACCTACGTGAGCAGGAGCTCACGATAGAGGGGCTGGGTGTCGGCGTTATTCGCCAGCAGACAGACCTTTAACAAAATCGCCCTTGTAGTGATTCAAAATAGAGCGCGCCCCAGATTTAACGCACTAAAAGCACGAAGCGCAATATGACGCGCAACAGGATGCATAAGGAGCAAAACAATGAATGCTAGGGTTACGATGCCTTTCCAGCAGTTCGCCTTTGAGCCGGCGTTTAAGCCACTGCAGTTAACAGAGATTGTACAGCACTCAAAAGATGCTGACTGTAACAACCTGCTCCTTCCTATGCTGGCAGGTCTGAGCCAGCGCTCTAGCTGGCTCGTGCTGCTAGAGCCGCCCAAGTCACTTAATAAGCAGCGTCTACAAGAAGCGGGTGTTGACCTTAAGCGCGTCTGGATTTTGCGCCGCGACCAGCGTCACGGCATCGACCTTCTGGCGCAACGCGCCCTGCAGGCTGGCACCTGCCATACACTGATCTGCTGGCATCAAGGCGCATCAGATGATGCCCTAGTTGAGCAGCTTAAAGCGACCGAGATCGCTTCGCAGACCGAGTGCCTATTGGTTCGCACCCAGCGCTAAACCCTATTTTCAGAGACTCCAAGCCTCAGGATTCTCAACCGCTCCCCCGTTTGTAGTAACCCCCTACAAACACCCAGGGCTACCCTTAGGTAGCCCTTTTTTTATGGAAGCTCGCTTGGAAATCCAGTACTCAGCGCTTTAAGAGAAAGCTGCTGGAGGTAATAGGCTACTTGAGGTAATGGGGTAGTAGGTCAGTTAAGTTGCAGATTTAATCATCTTCCGGACGGCTTAGTGGTAGGCAGCTCAGGTTCTCCGGCAGATCCTCCTCGCCTCGGCGCCCTTCTATCAACATCGACGCCTGAGTTGGCTTTAGTTTCCACGGGGTGTATTGATTGCAGTCAGCACACAATAGCGCGTCAATACTGGTCAAACGCACAAGCGCAGCGGAACCACAATGAATACAAGTTTTGCTGGTGGTGGACATACTCTTCCTTAACGATCCATCTATAACGGCGGATAGAGACTGGGATACCTCTGCCTCATCCCTAGGCTCTACCTTTTACACTCTAAGCCTAGTTCAGGGAAGCCCAATTTACCTCTGTCCCTGATTC